>JAQGJA010000003.1 GCA_028290805.1 Alphaproteobacteria bacterium | reverse complement strand
AAAAATACGCTGGGAGGCGTAATCAATGACCACCCGCATGACTGCCTACCGCCTTGATACTGAAGCGACGCCCGAGCAAAATTGGGCCCAAGCCACAAAAGAGTTCCAGGAACGGACGATTGATTTTGTATCCCCAGAGCTTCTGCGGCCCGTTTCCCTGCGCGCCGAAACCGCCGATTACCTGACCGGGATTTTGGTCGTGCCTTATAACGTCGTCCTGTATCATTCGCCCGCTGACAAGGTTTTCAGCCCTGCCCGGCCTTTCTTGCACCGTGAAACCCTGCTGGCGGCATTTGCCGAAAACGCCGTTTTGCCGGACAAGGCCGATATCCTGCTGGCCGTCATGCAGGAGCACGCCAAAACGGATGCCGGCTTCACCCATGCCGCCGACGGCACCGATTTGGACGGCTATGAGGCCCGCGAAATCTTGACCAGCATCAGCCGCGCCAATAACCGGGTTGAAATCGACCCGGGCAATCCCCGGCTTTGCCCGCCCAGCCTGGTCCGCCGGCATGAATTGATGCAAAGCGGTGCGTTTTTCGCCGCTGATATCCGCCAGACCCTGCAACAGCATTTCGCCGATAAAGCCGCCCAGTTCCGGGCTGAAAGCAAAATGGCCGACAAGGCCCCAGGCCGGTTAACCCAGCTGACACGGATGCTGCGGCTGGGCAATCTGTGGCATTCGGGGCCTAATATCAGCTAGAGGAACTAAACCTCAAGCCCATGCTTTTTCATCAGCGCATCGATCCGCCCGTCCATGGCTTTCAACACGGCCATCGCCCCGGCATAATCGGTTCGCTCCAGATGCATGACCAAAGCGGGCTTGACTGGGTTCTGCGTATGGATTTCAACCTGCGTCACCAGTTTTTCCGCTTCGTCCAGCGTGCAGTGCGCCAGTGTGGCAATCATTTTCACCGCGCGCTGGCGCAGTTTGATATTGCTGGTCTTCACATCGATCATATAACCGCCATAGACCTTGCCCAGGCCGATCATGATAGTGGTGGTGATCATGTTCAAAATCATTTTTTGCGCCGTGCCTGAAAACATGCGCGTGGAGCCCGCCGGGATCTCGGCATTGGTCGGAGCCAGAATGGCGCAATCCGCTTCGTCCAGCAGCGGTGCATCCGGCGCGGTGCAGATCGCCGCTGTAAAAATCGCGCGCGCCCGTGCCGCTTTTACCGCCTCGCGCACATAGATCGCGCTGCCGCTGGCCGATATCCCGACCAGGATGTCATCAGGGAAAAGCCCGGCCGCCGCTGCAATGCCCGCAGCTGCGTCATCCTCGCCGCCCTCGGCCGCATGGCGCAAAGCATGGTCGCCCCCGGCGATGATAGCCTGGACCAGTTCGGGATCGATGCCATAGGTGGGCGGGCACTCGGACGCATCCAGCACCCCAAGCCGCCCGCTGGTCCCTGCGCCGATATAAACCAGCCGCCCGCCGCCGCGCATCTTGCGGATCGCCGTTTCCACCAGCCTTTCAATCGCCGGAATCGCCTTGGCCACCGCCACATGCACCCCCGCATTTTCCGCATTCAGTAATAACAGGTTTTCCAGCACCGTTGCCGCATGACAATGCTGCGCCGCCTCGTTCAAACGCTCGGTGGCGTGGAGTTTATTGGCATCGTTCATGAGGTTTTCCTGGGTCTTGTGGATATAAAGGTCTGTGTGGAAGATTATATTGTTCTATCCTTATCGGGAAATGATTTTAACCGCAAAAGACACTGCTGCTCTTCCTATGGTCAGAAAAAGTTAACCGCAGAGGCGGTTAAACCTTACTCACTTCCCCGCCTTCTTCCCGCCCGTCTTTTCTTTTCAACCGCCTTTGCCTGGCTTTCTTTTTTCAACGGGCGGCTGACCGGGCACACGGTCTGCAGATAGCCGTTCAGCGTATTGGCCAGGTTCTTTTCAATCAAACTGTAATGCACAAACTGCCCGCGTTTTTCGCGCGCGATCAGCCCGGCATTTTCCAGGATGTCCAGATGCTTGGACATGGAGGGTTTTGAAATTTCAAAACGGTCGGCAATCTCCCCCGCCGTCATCTCGGTCGCCGACAAATAGGCCAGGATCTTGCGCCTGATCGTCGAAGCCAAAGCCTGAAATACTTTTTCCATGGTCGCCCCCTTGTTTATCATTAGTCTATTGACTAATTCCCTAAATATCATTGTACTGAAATTCCGCTGAATATCAGGCAATGCCTGATGCAGGCTGCGCCGACGATAAGCCGCTATTTATTATCGGCCGCCGCAATGCGTTGTTTCGACAAGGCAAAACACACTGTGCCGATGGTCCACAACGCCCCGACGGCGATTTCAAGCGCGCTGTGTTTCACCACGCCGCCCAGCATATAAAAGGCGTTGAAAAAAATATTCGGCAGCATCGGCAGAAACTGCGGATATTCGCCCAGGAAACCACGGCGTTGTGCATGGCGTTTTTGCTGCCGCCGGTCCCGCCATGCCTGCAGCGCCGAGGCTGCGCAGCCCGCCGCGATCCCCGCCAGGCTCACGGTGGAAAGCAGCGCCGCACTGTCCACACCCGAAGAAATAATCATGAGGACAAGCGCAACAGTGGCGCTACCCTGGCGCACGATCACCGCATCATGCCGGTGCCCGCGCGCCATCATATAGGCGTTGGAGCCCAGCAGGAGACACCCCGCGACCGTATCCAAAATCCCCGCCTTTGGCACCAGCGTTTCAAGATGTGTTTCCAGATATTGCCGCATCGCCGTCAGTGCATCGCCGCTGGTCCACAGCAATGCGGCAAGCGATCCGAAATACAGGCGGGCTTTTGCGAATGTCACAACTGGTCCAGCACGGCGAATAATTTCTTTACCGTCCGCGTCGCCCCGTCACCCGGCAGGCACAGGGTTTTCTGCGCCGACAACCTGTCGCCCGAAGCCATCATTTGCTGGGCGGTTTCATCATATTGCGCCGCAATTTCATGGTACCCGCCCGTATGGCTGAAATAGGCTCGGCCCTCCTTATCCAGGTAAGAAGCGCGTGGGAATTTTCGGTCCATGGCATTGTATCCTTTTTAAAGAAGATAGGGTCGGTGCTTCCTGCGCGGTCCTGGATATAATCCAGCGCCACCGTTTGGCCAACCGTGCCGAATTTCATATAGGTAATTGATTTCATGACGGCCTTTGCAACATGTTAAGCCATGAGCACGTTACCGCATATAAGCGGCAGGAGCAACGACGCTCTTATAGGAAGGCTGCATGTTTTTAATGTGCTTTAAAGCATGACCGTTTTCAATTAATATTGCCTGGCGCTCTTCACGAATGGGATCGGTATATTTGATTTTGCGGCGGCCCGTATTTTGAGCCAGGCCAATGCCACAGAGCATTTTTCCCTCGTTAAACTGAAAGGCACAGACCTGGTGTCGGTTGTTGAAATAAGGCAGGTAGTCGCCATTATAAAAGGAATGCGTCTGGGCTACATACAAAGTGCCATGCTGATCAAAATTATATTCGATCTGTGCCGGACGCACGAGTTTATCGCCCGTTGAATCATGCAGGACCATGCCGTGATCCTGGATCAGATCATAGGCTTCTAGATCCTCCCTGCACTGATAGAATTCTTTGAAAAATTCCTCTTTGTGTTTTTGTCTGTGCGGCAGAAGATAAGTCTGCTCGATCACCTGGCCTGGGGCGGTAAAAACAAACGAAAAAGTCTGGGCATTCTGATAGGGCATAACGACTCCATATTTAAAGTGACCTGCACTAATACCATAATTTTCCCTCGATATAAAGAAAATCGCCGGATTAACGGGCTCAACTGCGTTTCTTTACGGTTGCGTTGAGTGTTTCTTTGGCAATAACCGGCAGCATAGGGACAAAAGCGTTGGGATTGAAAACAGCGGTAAGTTCGGGCGAGGATGCTTTGAATTCCTGAAAGACGCGAATGTTCTCCTGTGCCGCTACTTGGCGTTTTTCCTCGACCTGGATGCGCTGTTCGAAAATCGCCCGGTCGGCATTGGACAAAGCTTGGGACGCTTCCTGTTTTTGCTGTTGCTTGTGCGTCACAGTGCGCAATTCGGTGGCGCCCATCAATTCCAGTACCGGATAGGTCGCCTTTTCATCATGTTCGTTATAAATATTGTCGTGTTCTTTGCGGACGACTTTTTCGCCGGAGACAAGCGCATAATCATGATTTTTGACCAGGACGCTGATGCCGAATTCATTGTTGGTGATTTCGCCTTTCTCAAAATGCTGCGCAACGATGCTATTGGGGCGTTTGAACCGCGGATTGATGAACAATGTCGAAGCGGCCTGGCGCATATTATTGCTATATACGGGGTCTTGTTTTACCAGGCCGAGATGTTTTTCATGCTGCAGCGTTTCTTTCAAGAACTGGTTGAGATCTTTATCCTGTTCCTTAATAATCTTTTGCTGAAAATAATGATCCGGATGGGTATCACATGTCCGCATCGGCGCTCCCTGGGCAAGCTCTTCCTGCATGCTCCATAAATCATGATAGGTCTGGCTGTCCTTGCCGCCT
>JAQGJA010000139.1 GCA_028290805.1 Alphaproteobacteria bacterium | reverse complement strand
GCGACGTGCCCGTTTACATGACCGGGATTGGCAATGTCGATCCGGAAAACAGCGTGGTCATCCGCCCGCAGGTCAATGGCGAATTGATCAGGGTTTACTTCAAGGAAGGGCAGCATGTCGAAAAGGGTGATCTGCTGGCCGAGATCGACGCCCGCACGATCAGAGCCGAACTGGCCCGCAGTGAAGCCGATAAAGCCAGCAACCGGGCGCAGCTGAGTACGGCGCAGATGGATCTGGACCGCTATAATAATTTGTTGCAACAGGATGCCATCGCCAAACAGGTGGTGGACCAGCAGCGCGCCAAGGTGCAGCAATTGCAGGCCGCCGTCGATGTCTCGCAGGCGGCGATCGATGCGGCCAATGTGCAATTGGCCTATACCAGAATCGTTTCGCCCATCTCGGGCCAGGCGGGTATTCGCCGCGTCGATCCGGGCAATATCGTCTATGCAAGCGATACAGGCGGGCTGGTGACGATTACGCAGATCGATCCCATCGCCGTCTTGTTTTCGTTGCCCCAGACCTCGTTGCGCGAATTGATGCCGCTATTACAGCATGACGATAAACCCGTCGATATCATGCCCAGCGAAGGCGGCAATATCAGTGTCTCGGGCCAGTTGCAGACCATCGACAACCAGATCGACCAGGCCACGGGTACGGTGCGGTTAAAAGCCATTATCCCGAATGAAAACCGTCATTTGTGGCCGGGCCAGTTCGTCGTGGCGCGGATCAGGACGAAAACCTTTGAAGGGGCGCTGGTCGTGCCGCCCGTCGCGGTCCAGCGCGGGCAGGATAAAAACTTCGTTTACCGCATCAAGGACGGCAAGGCGGAAATCGCCGATATAAAAGTGTTGTTTGAAGATGACAAACAATCCGTCATCGAAGGCGTAGAAGAGGGCGATAATGTCGTCATTGACGGCCAGATGCGCCTCAAGCCCGGCAGTGCCGTAACCATTTCCGACGATGCGAAAAAAGAGCAACAGGCGGGCAATGGACCTTAATTTCAATTTCTCCCAGCCTTTTATCAAGCGCCCCATTGCGACGACATTGATGACGCTGGCCCTGTTTTTGCTAGGGGCGTTTGCGTTTCCGTTCCTGCCGGTGGCCCCATTGCCCCAGGCGGAATTTCCTTCGATCCGCATCAGCGCGAATTTGCCGGGTGCCAGTCCCGAAACCATGGCCTCGGCCGTGGCGACGCCGCTGGAAGTGCAGCTGACCGCCATTCCGGGCATCAAGACGATGACCTCGACCAGCGCCCAGGGCAATACCAGCATCAGCATCGATTTCGAACTGAACAAGAAAATCGACACCGCCGCGCAAGAGGTTCAGGCGGCGATCAACACCGCCGCAGGCCGTCTGCCCAGCGAGATGAGCGATCTTCCCACCTGGCGCAAGGTCAACCCGGCGGATAGCCCGATTTTATTATTGAACGTGCAATCCGATTACATGCCGCTTACGGAACTCAGCGACTGGACCGAGAATATTTTGGCGCGGCAATTGAGCCAGATCGAAGGCGTGGCCGAAATCCGCATTGCCGGGCAATTAAAACCCGCAATCCGGGTGCAGGTCGCCCCCGATCGTCTGGCTTCATACGGGCTGACCATGGATGATGTGCGCAATGCGATCCAGGTCACCAGCGTGAACCGGCCAAAGGGTACGGTGTTCGGCGCCAGCAAAACCTCGACCATCGAAGCCAATGACCAGCTTTTTGATCCGCTTGAATACAGCGAATTGATCATTTCCTATAAGAATAATTCGCCCATCCGCGTCCGCGATGTGGCGCATGTGGTAAAGGGGCCGGAAAATGCTTTTGTCGCGGCATGGCAGAACGGCAAGCCGGGATTGAATTTGATCATCACGCGCCAGCCCGATGCCAATATTATCCAGACGGTGCAGCGGATCAAGGATGCGCTGCCGCAACTGACACAGGCTTTGCCGCCGACCATTGCGGTCTCTGTGCTGATCGACCGGACCCAGACGATCCAGGCTTCGTTGCACGAGGTGGAGATCACCTTGGTGATAACGGTGTTCCTGGTGCTGGCCATTATGGGGATTTTCCTGCGCAGCCTGCCTGCGACCTTGATCGTCAGCGCCGTGCTGGTGGTGGCCCTGGTCAATACATTTGCGCTGATGTATCTGCTTGGGTTTAGCTTGAACAATCTCACTTTGGTTGCTTTGATTATCGCCATCGGTTTTATCGTGGATGACGCCATCGTCGTCATCGAGAATATTTTCCGTTTGATTGAGGAAGGCAAACCAGTAAAGGAAGCCACCATCGAAGGCGCAGGCCAGATCAGCTTTACCGTTATTTCGATCAGCTTTTCCTTGATCGCCGCTTTTATTCCTTTGTTATTTATGGGCGGCGTGGTCGGAAGATTGTTCAGTGAATTTGCCTTGACGGTAACGGCGGCCATTCTGGTGTCGGCTTTTGTTTCGCTGACCCTGGCGCCCATGTTGATGTCGGTTTTTATGCGCGACGAGAAAACGCCCGCACATGCAGAAAAGAAAGAAGGCATCGGCCATCGCTTCATGCAGGGCTATGAGCGCACGATCCATTGGGCGCTGGCTCATCAGCGTGTGATGCTGGTGATTTTCTTTTTGGTGCTGGGGGGCACGATCTGGGGCTATATCCACATTCCAAAAGGGTTTTTCCCGCTGCAGGATACAGGCATTATTTCCGGCAGCACCGAAGCGGCCCAGGATATTTCCTTTGGCGATATGAGCAAGAAACACCAGGAGCTGGCGGCGATTATCGGACGCGACCCAGCCGTTGCCGCCATCGCCCATTCGGTCGGTGCGACGGGCGGAAACGGCACGCTGAGTAACGGGCGGTTTTTCATCAGCCTGAAACCGAAAAGCGAACGCGATGTTTCGGCCTCGGAATTCATCGACCGCATCCGGCCGCAGGCGGCGAAAATTCCCGGCCTGAATTTATATCTGAAGGCGGGACAGGATATCAATCTGGGCGGATTTTCAGGACGGACGCAATATACCTATACGCTGAAAAGCGCCGACAGCAAGCTGGTCGGCGAATGGGCGAATAAACTGACGGCGGAATTGCGGCAGAATAAAAAACTGACCGATGTTTCGAATGACCAGCAGGTCGGAGCCGGGGTACTGCGCCTGACCATCAACCGCGAGCGTGCCTCGCGTTTCGGACTCAGCGCCGATGATGTTTCCCAGGCTTTGTATAACGGTTTCGGGCAAAGGCAGATCACGGAATTCCAGACCCAGATCAACCAGTATAAAATCATCCTGGAACTGGACCCCATCGCGCGCGAAAGCGCCAAGAGCCTGGATTATTTTTTCCTGCGCGCGCCGGCGACCGGTGAAATGGTACCGCTCGCCATGATCGCCAAGGTGGAAAAACCGGAAACCGGCCCGCTGTCGATCAATCACCAGGGCTTGTTTCCCTCAGTCAATGTCTCGTTCAATCTGGCGCCGCATGTGCCCCTGGGCGAGGCAGTGCAGATTTTGCGCGATGCTGAAAAGAAACTGGCCATGCCGACTTCGGTCACCGGCGTATTCCAGGGCACGGCCCAGGCTTTTGAGGAATCCTTGGCCTCGCAAGGTTTTCTGATTTTGGCGGCGTTGTTTGCCGTCTATATTATCCTTGGCATCCTGTATGAAAGTTTCATCCATCCGCTGACGATTATTTCGACCTTGCCCTCGGCGGGGATCGGGGCATTGGCCGGGTTGTGGCTGGCCGATATGGAACTGACCATTATGGCGCTGATCGGGATTATTTTGTTGATCGGCATCGTGAAAAAGAACGGGATTTTGCTGATCGATTTTGCTTTGGAAGCCCAGCGCCGCGACGGGTTGCCGCCGGAAGAGGCGATTTTCCAGGCCTGTATAAAACGTTTCCGCCCGATTTTAATGACGACGATTGCGGCCTTGCTGGGGGCGATTCCGTTGACATTGGGTTTTGGCACGGGGTCGGAACTGCGCCAGCCTTTGGGGATTGCGGTCGTGGGCGGATTGATCGTCAGCCAGGTTCTGACCTTGTATTCGACGCCGGTGATTTATTTAACGCTGGAACGCCTGTTCGGCGCCGAGAAAAAAGGCGATCAGCGCCCGCCCAATTGATTGAGCAGGCCGGGGCGCGCTTTGGCACCTCCGCCAGCGGCCGCGTTGCGGCCATTATTGCCGCCGCCAAGGATCGTGCCGACATTGAGCGTTTTGCCCAGGTTCCGGGTCACAGCGCCGGTTGTACCCAGGGCGGAACCGGTGCCTGGGGTAATGGCGTTTTTAAGGCTGCTTACACCGCGGCTGCGTGAAACCCCGCGGTCGACGCCGACCATGGCGCGTGCGTCGCTTAGAGTACGGCTGTTTGGCGCGGCAATGCGATCTGAAGCCGGGGCCGGGGAAGGAGAGCGGATGGAACGCGAAGGGCTTCGCGCCCCTTCGGTTGGAAAGTCAAAACCGGTATCGACATCGACGCCCAACATGGCCCGGGCATCCGAAATGGACGATTCGCCCAGGCCTTGGGCGAAAGCGGCAACCGGAAGCGCCAGCATATTCAATAAAGCAAAAGTGGCAAAAGACTTTTTCATTATTATTCCGGCAGTTCCTGTCCTTTGATCGGTACCGTAAGTTACAAGTGTATGCAAATCTTTAAGAGGGAATAATCCCCCAATCAGAAACATAATACCAAAAATAGCTAAAGTTTTCAATAAGATTATAGGGGACTTGCCATTCCATAAATCATACCAATGTAAGTATTTGGTAAGCTTTCTTTTATAGGGTGGAGGATAACGCAACATCAGGCGGGGGAATCTTTAGAGCTGATCGTTGTTATTCAAATATTTGGTGGATGGAATAAGAATGGCAGGGAAAATTACAGTATGAAATGGCATCATTTCTCCATTCGCTCGACCCTGTTTGTGATCATCAGCGTCCTTAGCCTGCTGATCGCAGTCCAGGCTGGGGTCAAGGTCTATAATGCCTGGCTCGGCCATAACGAAGCCAAAATCTCGGGCGAGGTTTCCGTTGTCATCGACCGTTTGTTCAAGGCCCAAAAATATCTGTCTTTGGAACGGGGTGCAGCAATTGCCGCCTTATATGTGCAGGACGATGCCTCGAAACATCTTATTACCGATCTTGCAACCTATCACCGCCAGTCCGATCTGTTCCTGAAAGAGGGGATCGGATTGTTGACGGCGCATAAGGCCGCGCGTCTGGAGCCACTGATCGCACAGCTGAATAAAAGCCAGGCCGAGTTACAGCAGCTCCGCATTGAACTGAAATCGGCGAATGCCGGCACCCGCGAACAGGACGCCCGCCAGGCAGCGCGGATGTTTATCGCCACGACCAGGCTGATCAACGACATTCATAAAACGATCGAGGTCTATACGCGGCCTTATCTGCTGCTTAATCCCACCGCGGCGCGGCAGATCCGCTTTTCGAATGTCATCTGGGAAATCACCGAATATGCAGGACGCGAATATGCCGTATTGGGCAAGCTGATCGCTGAAAACAGCCTGCCGCCGCCCGATGTGCGGGAAGGCCTGGCTTTGTGGCGAGGCCGGGTGGAATATGGTTGGGATCTGGCTTATGCCGATGTGCAAAGCAGCGTCTGGGGCCGCCAGTTGCAGCCCGCAATGGAAAAAGCGGAAAAAGATTATTTCGGGAGCTTTGAACAGATTAAAAACATGTTCTATGAATGCCCACCTGAGGAGGATACGGCCAGCGGCCCGCCCGATGCGCATTATCCGATCAGTGTCGAGAACTGGCTGAAGCTGGCATCGCATGCCGTGGATTCCCTGCATGCTTTAGGGGATGAGGTTTTAAAGCTGAACCAGGACCATGTCGAAAAGATCATGGACCAGGCGGAACGCGACATTATTTCCAGCCTGCTGATTTTCCTGAGCGCTATTTTCCTCAGCCTCTATTCCTGGTGGGTCATCACCCAACGCGTCATCCGTCCTGTTAATACGATGGTCGATGCTTTATATGCCGCCAGTGAAGGCGAGAATATGACGGCGCCATTGGACGAATACCAGGACGAGATCACCAAGCTTGCCACTGTGCTGGCCGTGTTTCAGGAAAATTCCAGCCAGCTTAAAAAAGAACGCGACAAGGCCGAAGCCGCCAATCTGGCCAAAAGCGAATTTTTGGCCAATATGAGCCATGAAATCCGCACGCCGATGAATGTCGTGCTGGGTTTGTCCAATATTTTGCTGGGTACATCGCCGCTGAACGACAAGCAGAAAGAATTTTTAAAGACACTTTATCTGAGTGCAGAATCCCTGTTGTCGATCATTAACGATGTGCTGGATTTTTCCAAGATCGAAACGCGCAATTTCAAGCTGGAGGAAATTCCGTTTAACCTGGAAGAAGTCATCACCGAGGTCTGCAACCAGATGTCGGTCAAGGCGGGCGAAAAACATATTGCGCTTACGGTGGATGCGACGGGGATCAAGGGCCGCAATTTTATCGGCGATCCCACCCGTATCCGTCAGATGCTGAATAATCTGTGCAGCAATGCGCTGAAATTCACCGAGGCCGGTTCGGTTGCTATCAAGGCGGATTTTCAGCAAGAAGAAGGGAAAGATGGGCCCCGGGTTATCCTGTCGGTAAGCGATACCGGCATCGGCATTCCACAAGATAAGCTGGAAAGCATTTTTGAAAAATTCACCCAGGCCGATACCAGCACGACGCGCAAATATGGCGGCACGGGGCTGGGCCTCGCCATCACCAAAACCTTTGCCGAAATGATGCAAGGCCAGGTAACGGTGGACAGTATTGAAGGCCGGGGAACAACATTCACGCTGGATCTGCCGATGACGGTCTATCATGGCCTTGTGTCCAATCACGGGGATCTGGACCAGATTATTTTTACGGCGCCCAATCACAATCTGGACCGTTCCATTCTTCTGGTCGAAGATTACAAACCCAATGCGCTGGTGGCGGAAAACTATCTGGACCAGTTCGGCTTTCAGCACGATCTGGCTGAAAACGGCATGATTGCTTTAGACAAGGTAAAGCAGAAAAAATACGACGTGATCCTGATGGATATCCAGATGCCCGAACTGGATGGCTATGAAACTACGCGGGCCATCCGTGCCTATGAGCGGGAAAACTCCGTCAGCAAACCGATCAGGATTATCGGCGTCACGGCCCATGCCCAGGTGGATGACCGCGAAAAATGCCTGGTGGCGGGCATGGATGACTATATTTCCAAGCCTTTTGACCATCATAAATTAAAAGAAAAGATCGATGCGCTTATTGCGAAGAATTGACGCTGAATTCCAGCGTGACCATGCAATGATCCGATAAATCCGGGAATGCTTTTTTCACCGCTCTTTCCGGCGTAATATCCCGGCCGAAAAGATGGTCGATGGCAAAGATAAACCGGTCGTTCTTTGCCAAAGAACAAGTCGGGCCAAGGCCGGGGGTCAATAAAGAGGTGATGGAAGCCAGGGCCTGTAAGTCTCCGCAATTCACATTGATATTAAAATCACCGCCGCCAATAAGGGGAAGGCCGGGATGAAGCGCGTGGCACAAGGCTGCAACCTGCGCAACGCGGATGGGAGAGGGTGCGCCGAAACTTTGCACCAGATGGGTGGAAAAAACTTGCACTACGATACCGCCAAGATCAATTTGTACGTAAGCGGCGCTGCGGTGTTCCTGTTCCCCTTCACCGCCCGGACCGGGACCAAGGGGGATATTGCGCATTTCGGTAAAGCCATGGCGCGATAAAACGGCATTGCCGAAACCGCTTTCATTATCCGGGGCGATACTTCCCTTTCCGTCTTCCAGCGGCTTGATTGCAGGTGCAAAAAACGCTTCTAATTGCAGCGCCTGACCCAGCAGAAAAGGAATATCCCGGTTGCCGCTGCGGGCAATGTTTTTGTCGATTTCCTGGAGCAGGATAATGTCGGGGTTTTCCTCCTTTAATACAGTGATTATTTGTTCCAGCTGACAGCAGCGATACTCGGGCCCCGCGCCGCAGGCCAGATTCCAGCTGGCGAGTTTCAGGTGTTTTTTCATGTGATTATTTTCCTTGTGCGGTTTATCCCTGTCAATAGACAGCGGCAAAAATATATTGATTTATAATGCTCCATTGGCTAAAGCCGAAAACAT
>JAQGJA010000124.1 GCA_028290805.1 Alphaproteobacteria bacterium | reverse complement strand
AAAAGCTCGGCCTTTTATCTGGGTGCCACCGAAATGCTGTCGCTTAAAGGCAGAAAATCTCCACCGGGCATGTCGCCTTCCTAAATTTTTGACATTTCCCGCATTATCGCCTAAACCCCTCCCTTCGCCCTGAATGGAGAACCTAGATGCATTGCGGGATTGATTTTGGCACATCCAATACGACAATGGCCGTGCGCGGGGTAAACGGGCCGGTTCTGGTGCCGCTGGAAAACGGGGCGGTGACGATACCGACGGCCTTGTTTTATACCGTCGGCAATCGCGAAATATTATTCGGCCGCGCTGCGGTAAAAGCCTATCTCGACGGCCAGGAGGGCCGCTTTATGCGCAGCCTGAAGCGGGTGCTGGGCACGTCTTTGATGGAAGGATCAGTGCTGGTCAATGGCGCGCGCACTAATTTCGACGTGATTATTGGCCGCTTTCTCTCGCATATCAGACACAGGGCCGAAGAACATTGCGGCAATTCTTTGACCGATGTGACCATCGGCCGCCCGGTGCATTTCCAGGACGGTAATCCCGAAGCCGACGCAAGGGCGGAAAACCAGTTGCGGGCGATTGCAGAAAAGAGCGGTTTTAAGAATATTCGCTTTCAATATGAACCCATCGCCGCCGCTTTGGCGCATGAGAAAAATGTTGCGGGCGAAAAGCTGGCACTGGTGATCGATATCGGCGGCGGGACCTCGGATTTTTCGGTGATACGTCTCTCGCGGGATTACCAGCCGGGCCGCGACCGCGCGGGCGATATCCTGGCCAATACGGGGGTGCGGATCGGCGGCAATGATTGCGACAAGGCTATCAATCTGGATACGGCCATGCCGCTTTTAGGCATGGGCTCGGCCTATGGCGACAAGAACCTGGCCATGCCGTTATTGCTGTATCACGAATTATCCGAATGGTCGAAAGTCAACTGGACCTATACGCCCCAGAATATCAATATGGTGCGCAGCCTGGCCCGCGAGGCGCATGCGCCGGACAAAATCCAGTTGCTGGAGAACGTCCTGGAAGAACAATTGGGTCATAAGATTTTGGATGTCTCGGAAAACCTGAAAATCACCTTGGCGGGACAGGAAAATGCCGCGGCGGATTTTTCCTTTCTGGCGCCGCAATTGCAACGCGCGATGACACAGGCGGAGATGGGTACGTTGCTGGGTGCAATCCTTTTCCCGGTCCGCACCATGATGCTGGAAACGCTGCACCTGGCCGGGGTTGCGGCAAAAGATATCGCCATCATCGTTTTGACCGGCGGTTCGACCGGTTTGCCGGTGTTCCGGCATTGGGTGGCTGAGTATTTCCCGCATGCAACCGTGCTGCAGGAAGACCGCCTGGGCAGTGTTGGCCTGGGGATGGTGTTATAAGGGCCGGGCGTGCATGAAAACATGGACGTCATGGCCTTCGACCAGGCTGTCCTCAGGCGCTTTGTGATCCCTGTGATAAATGGCATTTTCCTGGATGAAACGCATGCCTTTGAGGTTTTCTTTGGCCTTTTGCTGCCGTAACTCACGGTCAGCCGGGGTTTTGCCGCGCAGACCCGTACTGTCAATAACATCCTTGAAGAATTGCAATACGCTTGGTTCTTGCGGCGTCAGCGTCCTGAATTTCTTCAGCTGCCTTTGATTGATGTGGAGCTGGCTTAGAATTGTTGTTTTTTGTTCATCCTCCAGATCGTCCAAGGTGACGGCTGCGGCATTCAAGCGATATTTGGCGTTTTTCCTTATCTTGGGATCATAAACATGGTCGCGCATGTCCCTGTCCAGCCCGCCATTCAGATGGCGATGGATAGTGTATTGGATCATGCCCGCGCTATTCGCCTGTAACAATCGGGGATCGTTCACCGGCAAAATCGCTTTTGCCAGATTTTGTGCATAGACCGGGTGTAGCGCATGCTGCAGGACAGTTTCTTCCAGTTTCTGCGCCCAAAAACCGGCATAACCGCAGCTGGGCTCAGATGTGGGTGTCTTTTTACGCATTGGTTTCTTCCTTCATGTGTTACGATACCATATTAACAGGAAAAGTGACGCTTTACCAGCGCTTAAAGCGGCCTATATGGTCAGAGGAAAAAGGAGAAACCATGATCTATTTTATGGACGACCGGAAACTGGCGGCCGAATTGCGCGATGGCGCCGTGCCGTCTCTTAACAAGTTTATTTATTTCATGCTGGCTACGATCTGGATGCTGATTTCCAGTTCGGCCAGTTTCAATGCCTGGGATTACGAGCCGCCGACGCGGCTGGACCGCTTTGCCGATCTGGTCGTGTTCGTGGTCAGCGTGCTGGGGTTTATCCTCTGCTATGACATCAATCGCGAAGGGGACGACCGCGATTATATCGAACGGGTTACCTGTCTCGGCTTCCCCATTTTTGTACAGGTTACGCTGCTGGGCGGGCTAATCGTCGTGCCCGGCTTGTTGCTGCGCCAGTATGTTTATCCGGAAATTGAAAAGGACCTGGTATTTTTCATCGCCAATCTGGTGGTTGTCCCCTATTCCTTCTGGCGTCTTTATACGGCGATACGGATTGCGGCCTTTCCCAAACCGGGCCCAGAAAAAGCGATCTGACCTTGGGCTTTCTGGGGCTTTCTGGGGCTTTCTTCACCCTTTTCTAACCTGAATCCGCTGCTATAGTGGTTGAAATCGACTTACCCTTTTTGGAGCATCCTATTATGAAACGCAATAAAATCGCCCTGGTCGGCGCAGGCCAAATCGGCGGCACGCTGGCCCTTCTGGCCGGACAGAAAAACCTCGGCGACGTCGTCCTGGTCGATATTGCCGAAGGCACCGCAAAGGGCAAGGCCCTGGACTTGGCCGAGCTTTCCCCTGTCGAGAAATTCGATTGCAATTACACGGGCGGCAGCGATTATGCGGCCATCGAAGGTGCGGATGTCGTTATCGTCACAGCCGGTGTCCCGCGCAAGCCGGGCATGAGCCGCGACGACCTGATCGGCATCAATAAAGGCGTGATCAAGGCCGCCGGTGAACAGATCAAGAAATACGCCCCCGATGCCTTTGTCATCGTGGTCACCAACCCGCTGGACGTCATGGTCGGCGAGATGCAAAAAGTCACAGGGTTCGATACCAAAAAAGTCGTCGGCATGGCCGGGGTATTAGATTCGGCACGCTTCCGTTATTTCCTGGCCCAGGAATTCGGCGTTTCGGTTGAGGACGTTACCGCATTCGTATTGGGCGGACATGGTGACACCATGGTGCCGCTGACCCGTTATTCCACCATTGCCGGAATTCCTTTGCCAGACCTTATCAAAATGGGCTGGAGCAGCCAGGAAAAAATCGACGCCATCGTTGACCGCACCCGCAATGGCGGCGGCGAGATTGTCCAGTTGCTGGGGAATGGCTCGGCCTTTTATGCGCCCGCTGCCTCGGCCATTGCCATGGCGGAATCCTATCTGCGCGATAAAAAGCGTTTGATTCCCTGCGCCACGCAATTGAACGGCGAATATGGCGTTAGTGGACTTTATATCGGCGTGCCGGTTATCATCGGCAAAAACGGCGTCGAAAAAATCGTCGAGATTGAACTGAACGCTGAAGAAAAAGCCATGTTCGAAAAATCGGTCGAAGCAGTGAAA
>JAQGJA010000118.1 GCA_028290805.1 Alphaproteobacteria bacterium | reverse complement strand
GAACACCGACGGTCAGTTCAATGCCGGGAATATATTTTTCGATGAGGATTTTTTGTTCCGCATCGCCCCGCAAAGCTTCGCCGATATCATTCTGCACAATGGTGACGCCGACGCTGGAGCCGTCGCTGATCGGTTTGACCACATAAGGCGGCGGCAGCGGATGGCCGTTTTGCAATTCGCCGCGAGTCATGATTTTATCAATGGCCACGGGAATGCCGATTTGCGCGGCAATCATTTTGGTCAGCTTTTTATCCATCGCCACCGCGCTGGCCCCGACGCCGGAATGGGTATAGGGAATGCCCGCCATTTCCAAAGCACCGGCGATAATGCCGTCTTCGCCGCCGGTGCCGTGCAGGGCGTTGAACACGACATGCGGGCGGGCGGAAACCAGTTGCGCTGCAAAGCGCGTCAAATCCTTGACCGGGTCGATTTCGATCACGTCGTAATTCTGGCGTTGCAATGAGGCAATTACCGCAGCGCCCGATTTCAGCGAGACCTCGCGTTCGGGCGACCAGCCGCCGCGCAAGACGGCAACGCGTGTATTGTCCGATAAACCGCCGCTATGTCTCATGCCTTGATTCCGATCCGTTTGATTTCCCAGCGCAACTCGATACCCAATTTCTCTTTCACAGTTTCGCGCACGGTTTCGCCCAAATTTTCAAGATCCGCGGCCGTGGCATTCCCGGTATTGATCATGAAATTGCTGTGCTTTTCCGACATTTGGGCGCCGCCGACCATCAAGCCGCGGCAACCCGCATTGTGCACGGCCTGCCAGGCGCTGCCCGCGCCGGGAATATCGCGTTCGGGATTGGCAAAAGTCGAGCCGCCGGTTTTTTCGCGGATGGGCTGCGAGGCTTCGCGCTTGGCTTTGATTTCATCCATATGGGTTTTTATTTGCGCCGCATCCCCTGCCTTTCCCTGCAAGCGGCAGGAAATAAAGATCCAGTCGCCCGGCGCATCGGTATGGCGGTATTGCATGTTCATATCGCTGGCGCTGACGACATGTTTGTTCCCTGCCCGGTCCAATGCCGTCGCATCAATTAATATATCGCGCATTTCCACGCCATAGCAGCCGGCATTCATGCGCAAGGCGCCGCCGATCGTGCCGGGAATGCCGGATAAAAATTCCAGTCCCGCAATGCCGTTTTTCTGGGCGAATAAAGCCGTATTAAAATCCAGCGCGGCGGCACCGATATGCAAGGCTTCCCCTTCGGCCCGCATCGTGGCAAATTCGCGGCCCAGTTTGATGACGACACCTGGAATGCCGCCATCGCGGATGATGATGTTGGAGGCAACGCCAAGGATGGTAATCGGAATATCATCAGGGCAGTGCTGCAGAAATTGTTGCAGGTCGTTTTCATCGGCAGGCTTGAACAATATTTCCGCAGGACCCCCGACGCCGAACCAACTGCTTTGCGCCAAGGATTCGTTGGCGGTATAACGGCCTTTGACTTGCGGCAATCGGCTTAAGGTTTTTTCGGCGTCTGCAAAACTCATGCGCTTGCAGCCTGTTTCATGCGGTTTTCCAATTGTTCTGGCAGCGCATAGGCCCATTTGGTGATCGAGCCGGCACCCATGCAAATCACCATGTCGCCGGGTTTCGCCATCGCTGCGATCATATCCGGCAGGTCATTTTCGTCGCGCAAAATCATGGCGTGTTTATGGCCCGCTTGAATGAGCCCTGCGACGAGATCTTCTTTTTCCGCGCCTTTGATCGGTTCTTCCCCGGCGGCGTAAACATCTGCGACAAGGACCGTATCGGCCTCGTTAAAGCAGGTGCAGAAATCTTCATACAGATCATGCACGCGCGAATAACGGTGCGGCTGGAACACGGCGATAACGCGGCCGCCATCGGCGGAGATGGTGCTGCGCGCGGCTTTGAGAACGGCGGCGACTTCAACCGGGTGATGGCCGTAATCGTCGATAATGGTGATACCGTTCGTTTCACCCGTTTTGGTAAAGCGGCGCTTGACCCCGCTGAATTTCGCCAGAGCCTGACGGATGGTTTCATCCTGCATCTTCAGTTGCATGGCAACGGCGATCCCGGCCAGTGCATTTAAAATATTATGCTGGCCCGGCATCGGCATATGCATGTTCTGGATCACGCGCGGCGTGGGGGACAAGCGACCATTGATATGCACGTCGAAATATCCGCCCTGGGGCGTCAGGCGGATATTGCGCGCCTGCACTTCGGCCTGGGGGTTTGTGCCATAGGTAATCAGGCGGCGGTCCTTGATGCTGACGGCCAGTTTCTGCACTTCGGGATGGTCAAGACACAGGACCGAAAACCCGTAAAAAGGCGTGGCCTCGATATAGCGTTTAAAAGCGGCGCGCACGTTGTCGAATGTCTGGTAAAAATCCAGGTGTTCAGGATCGATATTGGTGACAACGGCCACGGTTGGGTTCAATTTCAAAAACGTGCCATAAGCTTCATCCGCTTCGGCAACAAGCCAGTCGCCCTGGCCAATGCGCGTATTGGTGCCATAGGCATTGACAATGCCGCCATTGATGACCGTGGGATCAAACCCGCCCGCTTCCAGCAATGTGCCGACGATCGATGTCGTGGTGGTTTTGCCATGCGTGCCTGCAATGCCGATCGACCATTTGATCCGCATCACTTCGGCCAGTAATTCCGAGCGGTTGATCAGCGGGATTTTCAATTCGCGCGCACGGACAAATTCCGGATTGTCTTCCTTGATCAGCGCATTGTAAACGATGCCGCCAACCGGTTTTTTATTGATGTCGCAAACATTATCGGCAGCGTGACCCACCATAACGCGGATGCCTTGGTCGCGCAGACGCTGGACATTGGGACTGTCGACCAGATCGGAACCCTGGACCTGATAGCCCAGGTTATGCAGCAATTCGGCGACGCCGCTCATGCCGATACCGCCAATGCCGGTGAAATGTAATGTGCCGAAATCAACGGGAAAAACGTGCATCTTTATTCTTTCTCTTTTCTTCTTATTCTTTTTCCAGGCGCTTCATGATGAGGTCGGCCAGTACCGATGTCGCGCGCGGGCGGCTGAAGGACAACGCCGCCGTGGCGGCTTTTTCAAGCGCGGCAGGATTGCCGAGGATTTCTTTTAATTTCGTCGCCAGCTCATCCGCGGTAAAGTTTTTTTCTTCCAGCATCCAGCCCGCCTGGTGCGAGACCAACTGGTGCGCGTTTTGCGCCTGGTCGCCGTCAAGGGATGCAGCCAGCGGCACGAAAAGCGCGGGGCGTCCCATTACCATGATTTCGGTGATCGTGCTGGCCCCCGCACGCGAGATTACCAGATGCGCGCGTTTATATTGTTCCAGCATATCGATGAAAAAGGGCTGCACTTTTGCTTTCACACCCAGTTCGCCATAGACCTGGCTGACGCGCGCGACATCTTCGGCGCGCGCCTGCTGGCAGATAGTGATGTGTTTGCGCAAAGCTTCAGGCAGGTTGCGGATGGCTTCGGGCAGGACGTCGCTGAAAAGCGTGCTGCCCTGGCTGCCGGCAAAAGCCAGGATATGGACATTCTGGCCAGGTGCCGGCGCCTGGAACGGGGTGGCGGCATCCAGGAATAATTTGCGGATCGGGTTGCCGGTCACGCTGACTTTTTTCTTGTCTTCAAGCGGGATGGATTTTGTTTCCTTAAACGAAACGGCGATGCGTTTGGCCAGTTTCGACAAACGGCGATTGGCGCGGCCAAAGACGGCGTTTTGTTCGTGCAGGATTGTAGTGATCTTCAGCCATTGCGCCGCTTTCACGGTGGGAAAAGACGGATAGCCGCCAAAGCCGACGACGCAGACAGGCCCGTATTCGCGGATCAATTCCACGCTTTCGATCAGGCCTTTCACGATTTTTATCCCGGCCTT
>JAQGJA010000179.1 GCA_028290805.1 Alphaproteobacteria bacterium | reverse complement strand
GGTGGCGGAAAATAACTGGCGCGAACCCGCCACACCCGTCGATTTCTTTACCGCAAAAGCCGATGTCTGGACCCTGTTGCAACAGGCCGGATTAAATCCCGATGTCCTGACCGTATCGGCTGAAGCCCCGCCCTGGTATCACCCCGGCCAGTCCGGCGCAATTCGCCTGGGCAAAAATATCTTGGCGCAATTCGGCGTGCTGCATCCGCAGGTTTTAAAGCAATGGGACATTGATTTTCCCGTCGCCGCGTTCGAGATTTTTACCGATAATCTGCCCCCGGCGAAAGCAAAGAAAACATCGACCAAGGCCTCGCTTATCCTCAACCCGCTGCAACCGGTCACACGCGATTTCGCTTTTGTCGTCTCCAATGATATTGCCGCCGATATGGTTTTGAAAGCCGCGAAAAACGTCGATAAAAACCTGATCACGAATATTGCCCTCTTCGACGTCTATGCCGGCAAAGGCATGGCGGAAAACCACCGCTCGCTTGCTTTTACCATCACGCTGCAGCCGACAAACAATACGCTGACCGATGCGGAAATTGAAACGGTGTCCAAAAACATCGTCACTGCAGTTGAAAAAATCGGCGGGCAGTTGCGGGGGTAAGGTATGTGGGGCGATTTCTGCACCCATTGCGGCGCAGCGTTATCGGGGCATTTCCCGAAGAAATGCACAAACGGGCACTGGACCTATCTCAGCCCCGTTGCCGTCGGCGTGGCATTGCAGCCCGTCCTTAAAGACGGCAAAACCGGCCTGCTGGGCGTGCAGCGGAATATCCCGCCCTTCAAGGGCGACTACGCGCTGCCCGGGGGCTTTGCCGAGAATGAGGACACGCCGCCCGAAACCGCCGCCCGCGAATTATTTGAGGAAACCGGCGTCGTACAAAAATCGGAAGAGGCAAAATATTTTACCTCCTTTGCAGGCGAGTCCCATAATGATGCTGATGCCCGCCGGCATACGGTGAATTTCTTTTCCATGCCTGCCCTGCCGTTCGACGCCGTCGATTGGACGCGTTCCGATCACGAGGTAATCCGGCTGGCCTTTATTGAATTATCGCCGGATGGAAATGGCCTGGTAATAGAAGGCACGGAAACGATTTTGTGCTTTCCTTCGCATGATGATGCAGCCATCGGATTTTTACAGCAATTCAAAGAAGGTGATTTTTAAGAAGCCAGCTGCAATTCTTTTTTGTCTAAAATATTCCCCTGTGCATCCAGGTAATATTCCCAGCGGAAAAACTTCAGCTTCCTGCCTTTTTCGATGCAGTCAAAAACATGCAGTATCGGCTCCATGCGCGGGACATCATCAATTTGAACCATGACTTCGCGGGCCTGTTCGATGGAAAGAAACGCCGCCTCGGCAATGTCTTCCTCGCTGATATATAAATCGCCGTCGAAATCGCGATAGCGCAGCCCGTGGATATGCAGGACGGCATGGGGCAGATGGACATTTATTTCATACAGATATTCCGGCTCGCCCAAAGCGCGGCACCCCGTTTCCTCGCGCAATTCGCGTGCGGCGGCCTGTTCGGGGGTTTCGCCGGGGTCGATGCCGCCGCCGGGCAGGGTCCAGTGATAACGCCCGTCCGAGGCATAGCGTTGCCGCACAGATAAAACATGTTTTTTGTCGTCAAAGACGAAAACGGCGCAAAGCGGGATCGTGTTCATACAGCCAATATATTACTGACCGGCGGCCGTGGCAATGGTGCCGGCCTGTAATCCGACTACGACATCTAAAAGTGCGCTGCCTTTATCTTCTTCCGAGGCAGTTGCCGCATTGCTGACCACGACGCGGTTTTGCTCGGGCTGGAATTCAGCCAGCTTGCCGTTCGCCAGCGGGGCTTCGGTCACGGGCATCATGGTGTCGCCGATTTTGACGCGGGCGCCGCGGTAAAAAGGTGCGTCTTTCGATTCAAGGCCGGGGGGAAGGATCAGGTCGACATCGCCGGACAGGCCTTGGTTCCCATATTCCTGGGCGTAGGCGCCCGAGCCGCCAAGCAGCAGGATCAAAGACAGAAGGGGAATCAGGCGGGTCATGGGCGCTCCTTGCAGGATCAGTGTAGCGAAATCTTAATACTATGTAAAGATTTATATTTGCTGTGACAGTTGCAAGAAGCGTTCCAGTTGAGAAGAAGCTCCCTCTCCTCTTTGAAGGAGAGGGGGTATAGATTAAGGTTTTGTCACTGTGTACAAGGCAATCGCCGCGGCATTCGAGACATTCAGCGATTTGATTTCGCCAAAGGAAGGAATGCTGGCAATCGCGTCACAGGTCGTGCGGGTCTTGGCGCGCAGGCCTTCGCCCTCGGCACCCAGGACCAGGGCGATATGCCCGGTTTTTGGCGCTTCGTCGATCGAGATCGTGGCATCCTCGTCCAGGCCGAGGCAATAGAAACCGTTTGATTTCAGCTCTTCCATCGCCTGGGACAAATTGGTCACGGGGACCATAGGGATATGCTCGATCGCACCAGTTGCCGTTTTGGCCATCGATCCGGTCACGCTTGGCGCATTGCGCTTGTGCACGATCAGGGCTTTGGCCCCGAACATGGACATGGAACGCAAAATCGCGCCGACATTATGCGGATCGGTGACTTCGTCCAGCACGACGACGACATGGCGGCCGGCATCGGGTGCATTCGCGGCGGCAATGATATCGGTCAGGAACACGTCATCCAGAGGTTCAACGGCGACAGCGATGCCCTGGTGGACGGCCCCGGCGGGCAGGCGGCGCTCGATATCCTTGCGCTCCATGGTTTCAGGTTTGGGATGGCGCGCTTCGTCATGCGCTTCTTTCAGGTGGTCATGGCCGATATCGGTCACCCAGATCGCGGTAACCTTGCGCGCGGCATTGCGCAAAGCGGCCTGGACGGCATGGACGCCGTAAACCAGCATTTCATGGCCTTTGACGGCCAAAGCTTCGGGGTTATGGCTGTGTTCGGCATGGGCTTCGCCGGCGGTTTTGGCGTCTTCTTTGGCAATGCGTTCATAGCGTTCCTCGCCGAAACCGGCATTGCGCGGCGGTGCATCACGGCGTCCTTCGGAACGTTGCGGGCGGTCCGAGGAATATTCGCGGCGTTGCGGTCTGTCACTGCTTGGACGGTCGCCTTCTTCGCGACGCGGAGGACGCGATTCAAATCCTTCGCGGCGCGGCGGGCGGAAATCGTCGCTGCCTTCACGTTTCGGGCGTTCCCCATCGCGGGGTCTGCTGGCGCCGAAACCGTCGCGCTGGAAGCTGCGGCGTGGGCCGGATTCGTCCCCGTCGCGGCGCGGCGGGCGGTCGTTGAATTCACGGCGCGGCGGTCTGTCGCCAAAGGGACGATCGCCACCTGGGCGGTCGCCGCTTGGACGGTCGCCACGCGGTGGGCGGTCGCCAAAGCCGCCGCTTTCACGGCGGGGCGGACGGTCGCCGAAATCGCGCTTGGGACGGTCGTCAAAAGAACGGGGCGGGCGGTCGTTAAACTCGCGGCGCGGAGGTCTGTCGCCAAAGGGACGGTCCCCGCCGGGGCGGTCGCCATTTGGACGGTCACCACGCGGTCTGTCGCCAAAGCCGCCGCCATCGCGGCGGGGCGGACGGTCCGAGAAAGAACGTTGCGGGCGGTCGCCGAATGGACGGTCATTGCCGCCTTCACGGCGCGGAGGACGATCGCCAAAGGACGGACGGTCACCACGTGATTCACCTCTGGGAGATCCGCCACGGCCTGCGCCGCCACCAAAACCACCGCTTCTGGAACCGCCGCCGCTGCGGCCTGAACCACCGCCGAAACCACTGCTACGGCCTGCGCCTCCTCCGAATCCACCACGGGATGGGGGGCCTGATCTTCTCTCTACCATTATCTTAACTCTCTGAATTTATTGATTATTTCTAGGGTGGATGGAACGTCTGTATATAAAAAAGCCTGCCACCCGCATGCTTTTGCCGCATCGACATTTGCGGCGCTGTCGTCAAAAAACAGAATCGTTTCCGGTTCCGTGTTCAGCTTTGCCGCGACGCGACTATAGAAGAGCGCATCCGGTTTTGCCACCTCTAAATCGCCCGAACAGAAGATTTCATCGGCATAACCCTTCAGCCCCAGCGCGTTCCAGAACAAAACACGCTGCGCCGAAGCCATGTTCGAGGCCAATGCCACATGCGCGCCACCCGCCCGCAAATCCTGCATCGCCGCCAGCAAGCCCTTGTTCAGCCCGCCATTTTCATACACCACGCCATAAACGTCAAAAAGATAGATCATAGGGTTTAGTATAGGGGCCATTCGGCAATTGACAAACCCGCCCTTCTCCCCTATTCCCTATCTCCGATAGACAAAGCCCCGTGGAGAGGTGGCCGAGTGGTTAATGGCAGCAGACTGTAAATCTGCCCTCTTACGAGTACACAGGTTCAAATCCTGTCCTCTCCACCATTATCTATATTTGGCAAGAGCCATAGACCTCGTCTGCCAGATGCTTGAATAAGGTTTTTTGCTTTCATACGATGCAAATGCGTACGAAAGGTGTTTGCTTTAAGCTGAAAGTCGATTTGCCTAGCTAAACTGTACAACGCGTCTGTTCGTAAAGGCTTTCTTGCCAAGCGAAGCGCTTCTGTAATTTTATTTTCTATCATAACACGATTTACGCTGTTTTTCCGATTCACGTCGCGAAAAGCTATTTTTTCACTTCGGTATTTCATTAAAAGCCTTTGCAAAGCACTTTTTTCGCTAGTCAATTCTTTAATTTTTTTTTCAATTTGCTCAATTTCCCGCAACAAGCGCAGTTCAAAAGAAAAATTTTCTTCATTCATAACGTTTCACTTTACTTTTTTGCAACAAAACTAATTTTTAAAATATAAAGATTTGTCTAGCTAAATCAATGACTATATTGTCCTTGACAAAGCAATCAAAATATGATAGAAACGACGAATTTCTTAATTCGTCGTTTCTATCATATTAGTACTCTGTT
>JAQGJA010000090.1 GCA_028290805.1 Alphaproteobacteria bacterium | reverse complement strand
AATGTCGGATCTGGGGGATGTGGTCGCCCCGGATAATGGTACATGCGATAATGGGTCGCCGCGGCAATATCTGAATATAGAAGAGAAAACCTGCATCCTCGTTTTCAGTATTTCAGGTTAAGAGAGCGGGAAAGGATCAAAGCGCAGTCCTGGCTTTGGCCGACGAAGAAAAAGGCGTTCCTGTTGAATTTTTCTCCTCTACGCGAGAAAAAGTCACCGACATGACGAATAATATCAATTTCAATACCAATTTCTTCCATCACTTCGCGGCGCATGGTGGTTCCAGGTCTTCTCCCGGATCAGAATTGCCACCGACATTGGTCCAGGTCGGCATGTCATCCCGCATTAATAACAGGATTTGATCCTTATCGTTTAAAATAACAGCGCCTGCGCAATAAGACGTAATCTCTTCCGCTTGTATCATTATTTATCCTGCAGAAAAAATTGGATCGAAACGCAATTTTCCAAAGCGGCGTTTTTCGACCACGGTCGGATGGTTTGTCCATTCCTCCAATTTATAAAAAGAAGAAAAGTCTTTTTTTGTCTTTAAATATTCCAATTGAGGCAATTCAGTCATGATAATAGTTACAGGATCGGCGGGAGGCTTAAGCGCTTCGGCAATACGAAGAGCGAATAAAGGCGCGATATTGGCGGGTAATTTGTCGATGGGGAACCATTCCAGAAACGTGCCTTCCTCTTTTAAAACAGGCGTTTTTCCCGTTTTAGGATGGCATAGATAGAGGCGTTCCAATTGATTGCCATCAACCTTTATAACCGGAAATAAAATCACCGACATGGCGCACGATCTCAACTTCAATATCCGCTTCTTCCCTGGTTTCACGGCGCATGGCGGTTTCCAAATCTTCGCCCGGATCGGCATCACCGCCAATATGCATCCATAGGGGGATATCATCGCGCATCAAAAGCAGGATGTCACCGTGATCATTCAGGATGACGGCGCTGGCGCTGTAATATTTGATAAGGGGATTTTCTATCAGCGCACCATTAAAATGTTATCGTGATCACTACTTATGCAACCCCAGTTCAATCATCGGCAAGGCGCTGCCGGGGACGAATTGCTGGGGCATTTTGCCGTCCCAGTTTTTTGCCGCCTGGGCGCGTTCGTAATCGGCCAGAGCAGGGGTGGCCTGCACCGCTTCGGCCAGTTTTTTCGCCGCTTCGGCGCGGGCGTCGCCTTCAAGGGTGATGGCTTTGGCCTGGGCGATTGCCTTGGTCAGGTTTGAATCGGCGATACCGGAAGCCTGGGCGCGCAGGGCGCTGGCCTCGGCTTCGGCCTGGACGACCAGGGTTTTGGCCTGAACCGTTTTGATTTCCAGTTCCAGTTCTTCTTTGGTTTTTTCCGCCTTTTTCAGCGCGGCGTTTTCGACGGCCTGTTCATAGGAATCGGTGAAATCGATATTGGTGATCTGCACCGCCGTAACGCGGATGCGATAGGCGCCGGCCTGGTCGCGGATGGCTTCGAAAACCTGCTGGCCGAATTTTTCGCGTTCCTGGATCGTGCGCTGTGAGGAATAAGTGCCGGCAACATCCTTCATGGCATTGACGGCCAAAGGCTGCAAGCGGCGCTCGGCATATTCCAGGCCTTCCTGTTTGAACAGTTTCTCCACATCGACCTGGTTGATATCATAGTTGATGGTCAGTTCGGCCGTATATTGCTGGGTGTCCAGCGAGTAATTGGCCGTTTTTACCTGCAGTGCCTTGTTGCGCGTTTCGATGTCATAGACCGTATCGATAAAAGGCAGTTTGAACCCCAGGCCTGGCGGCACGGTCGCAACGAATTTCCCGTTGCGCGTCAGCACGCCGACCGTCCCTTCATTCACCGTGTACCAGCAGCCGAAAAAGACGGAGACAATAATCAGAAGCGCGAGCAGGGCCAGAATATACTTCAATGGATGAAATAAATTATTCTGCGGCATTTTGAAAACTGTGGTGTTGAAGTTGTCGGCCAATAGGGGCTCCTGCAGGTTGGATTTTGACAGAATATTAGCGCAGTGAAAAAGCCGTTACAATGACGCAGATTAACATTGACATAGTTATAATGGGCCTTAAAATAAACTAATGAGAAATAATTTTAATTTTGCGCGCGTGGCCCAAAACTTCACGCATTTGCTGGGCTATGACTGGCAGGAAAGTTTGGACCGGGGCTGGTACGGAATCCCTGCAAAGGATCTAGATCCAAAGCATCAGGGGATATTGTTCGAATGCGGCCAGTCTTTTGGCTATGAGCTCAAAACGGGGACATCGCCATCACTGGGCGATACGATTATCATCGATCCAAAGGGCAAGAGTGGAACCGGCATCTATGGTTCGCCGGCCAGCGCAGCATTCATCGGGGCTTTCGGCCAAGTCCGGGCCAAACATCACACGCGAGAAGCGGCGGCTGAAGCCCTTGCCACAAATGCCTGGCTGCAGGAATTATATGGGGCTGCCCGCATGACAAAGACCGCTGGTCCATGGTCGCTGGGCTTTGGTCAATCTTCATTCAATTCCTATAAACAATCCGACAGCCGCGGTGAGACGGTTTTCATGGCCTATGCTGCCGAACTGGTCAACAAGCAGGCTGCCAAACTTGGCGATGGCAGGATTGTCGAATTTTCCAATCGCTATACTGACACGACGCAAGGCCAGCTTAAAATCCGCCAGCCGGAAAATCCCGAGATTTTGTTTGGGGCTTTGCATGACACATTGGCGGACATGGCCATAG
>JAQGJA010000080.1 GCA_028290805.1 Alphaproteobacteria bacterium | reverse complement strand
TTTCATATAAACTTTCATTACTATTCATATTTATATAAGTATAAACACGGTTACTTTTTGTTCCCTCCTTCTTGATCGCTTTCATATTTGTAGGACTATTATAATCGTTTATCAGAAAAATGGTGTTTTCGTATGCACGAAGATAAGGAGGGCCCTTCTTTTTTCCATCTTGATGCTTTTGACAGATTTTTACATCAGCAACAAACCGACTGCCTATAGGATTTTGTTCCCGTAGTTTTGTTGAGAATTCAACATTTAATTCCTTTAGAAAATCATGAATAGGTTTCACGCGGGGCCTCGATGAAGCCCCTTTCTTCTGATCTCGAACAAGTTCAAGTACTACTCCAGATAATGTACTTCCTTCTATAAATTCCATCATATATTACCTTTCTTATTTCTCCCCATCCAACACTTCCTTCACCTTCTCCGCCAATTGCTTCAGCGTGAAAGGTTTGGCCAGGAAATGAATTCCCGGGCCCATGTCGTCTTTGAACTTGTCTTCGGTATAACCGGACATGAAAATGATCGATAAATCAGGATAGGTTTCGCGGATGCGCTTGCCCAGTTCGATGCCGTCCATGCCGGGCATCATGACGTCGCTGACCATTAAATCAATTTTCGGTTTTTTCTCGGCGACCAGTTCCAGTGCGTTATCGCCGCTGCTGGCCTCGAAAACTTCATAGCCTTTATTCTGCAACGCCCGGACGGAAAAGGCGCGGACGGCGTCTTCGTCTTCGACCAATAAAATGCGGGACGATCCGGTGAGGTCCTCGACTTTTTCAATGGTTGGGGCAACGATTTTTACTGCGGCGACTTCTTCGGCGCGGGGCATATAGATGCTGAATGTCGTGCCGCGCCCCACAGTGGTTTCCACGCCGACATAGCCATTGGACTGGCGGATAATCCCGTACACGGTGGAAAGGCCAAGGCCCGTTCCTGCCCCCAGCGGTTTGGTTGAAAAGAACGGATCGAAAATCCGTGCCACGACTTCTGGCGGGATGCCGGTGCCGGTATCGCCGACATCAATGGCCACCCATTCTCCCGGCGGCATTTCATCCGTACCCACCATGGCGATGGTTTTCTTGTTGATGAAATTGCGCGTCTTGATGGTCAGCACGCCGCCATGGCCCATGGCATCGCGCGCATTGACGGCCAGGTTAACCAAAACCTGTTCCATCTGGCCCTGGTCGACCTTGACCAGGCCAAGATCGCGCTCGTGATTGATCTTGAGGTCGATCCCAGCCCCGATCAGGCGGCGCAACAAATGCGAGACATCGGTGATGACATCGGTGACATCCATGACTTTCGGCTGCAACGTCTGCTGGCGGCTGAAAGCCAGAAGTTGCCGCACCAGATTGGCTGCGCGGTTGGCGTTCTGCTTGATCTGCATGATATCGGCAAACGATGAATCGCCCGGGCGGTGCCGCATCAGCAATAAGTCGCAAAACCCGATCATCGCCGTCAGCAAATTATTAAAGTCATGCGCGATACCGCCGGCCAATTGACCGACCGCCTGCATCTTCTGGCTTTGCGTGAATTGCGCTTCGAGATTCTTGCGTTCCGTGACGTTGATGAAATGCAGCACGACGCCGTTTTCGCCCATAAAGGGGCTGGCGAACATTTGCGTGATGACCGATTTATCCGGGCCGGTATTCAACTCAATTTCAATCGCCGATTCCGGTTTCAGCCCGCCGCGGATACGGCCGAACACATTTTCCGCTTTCGCGCGCGATGTTTCCTTGACCAGGCTCAATAACTCCGCGCCCAGCAATTCATGCAAGGGCTTGTTCAGCATGGCGGCAAAAGCGTCATTGCATTCGGTGATCTTCCCGCGCGAATCCACCAATGCGATGCCCAATGGCGCTTCTTCGAAAAAGCGCTGGAAGCGGTCTTCCGATTGCTTCAGCGCGGTCTTCCAGGCGCGTTCAGGCGTAAGATCGCGGATGATGGAACGGGTGCGCACCGTGCCATCCGTGCCGCGCAAAATGGTATGGGACACGGCGGCCTGGAATTCGCGCCCGTCGAAAGCGCGCATCTTGATCTCGCCGCGCTGCACCGGGGCATCTTGTGGCGTGGGCAGGATATCATAAGGTTCGATATTGGCCGGCACGTCGATCAGCACATCATGCAAATGGAAACTGCCATTACCAAGGTCTTTATCCTCAGCGCCAAGCCAGGAAACGAAGGTGTCATTTGTGAAAATAAACGTGCCCTGCTCATCAACCGAGAAAAACCCGACCGGCGCATGGTCCAGAAATTCGATCAAGCGCACGCGTTCGCGGCCCAGGCGCTGGCTGTCTTCATAGCTGCCGGAAATATCTTCCAATTGCCAGTGCGTGTAACCGCGCCAGCTTTCGATGGGACGAACAGCCAGACGGTACCAGCCGAAAAACCCCGCACGCGAAAATGGAAAGACCATTTCCCCGCCCAGGCCCGATTTCGCCTGTTCGATAAATTCCTGCAGATTGTCGCTGGCCTCATCATTGCCGCTGGTCGTATAAAGCGGCAATTCGCTCACCGACATAGATGTGCTGTTATTCAATGCTTTCTGGAATTTCGTATTGGCGTAAATCGTGCGCGCCTTGGCGTCCGTGATCAGATGCCCGCCCGGCTGGCCTTCAAGGACGGAAACAAGGATGGCGCGGCGGTAATCATTATCCTGTTTCAGCTTGCGGATTTTCCACCCCGCCAGCAAAATCACGGCGCCTAATAACAAAATAAGACCCAAGGCACTCATCACTTCGACCCGCGCCGGGGCGTCGATCATCTTGGTCCCGCGCAAGGCAATAAACCCGCCGATCAGCGCGGCGACATAGAAAATAAAGGGGGCGGTTTCCCATGCGACCAGTCGTTTGGTGCGGAATTTTTCCTGGCTGTCGGCCGATTTGCTGAGGTCGAGTTGCACGGGGTCTAGGGACATCGCAATCCTTTGCTATATTTTCATCCATTCTGCCTGAATTACCCTCCCACTCAAGGGGCTTGTGCCTTATATTATCTTTATGAGCAAAAAAAATACCCAATATGTCTGCCAGGCCTGCGGCACCATCCATTCTAAATGGGCCGGGCAATGCACGGGCTGTGGCGAATGGAATACATTGGTCGAAGAAGTAGCCGAGAAACCTTCGCCCTTTGCCAAGGGCGCAAGAACGCCGACCTCGAAAAGCACACTGGAATTCGTTGCGCTCAGCGGTCATGAGACACCTCAGCCGCGTCGGAAAAGCGGCATTTCGGAATTCGACCGCGTCTGCGGCGGCGGGCTTGTGCCTGGCTGCGCCATGCTGATCGGCGGCGATCCTGGGATCGGGAAATCGACCATCCTGCTCCAAGTCGTGGCTGACCTCAGCAAATCATTCCACTGCGCCTATATCTCGGGCGAAGAATCCATCGACCAGGTGCGGCTGCGCGCCGAACGGCTGGGCCTGTCCAAAGCCACGGTGGAACTGACTGCGGCGACCAATGTCAACGATATCATCGCTACGCTGAAATCAGGGCCGCAATTATACCAGGTGGTGGTCATCGATTCCATCCAGACCATGTATCTGGACCAGCTGGATTCCGCGCCCGGCACCGTGGCCCAGGTGCGCGCCTGTGCCGCTGAACTCATCCGCGTGACGAAAGATTTGGGCATTTGTCTGTTCCTGGTCGGCCATGTGACCAAAGAGGGTATGATCGCAGGGCCCCGCGTTTTGGAGCACATGGTCGATACCGTCCTCTATTTCGAGGGCGAGCGCGGCCATGCCTTCCGTATCCTGCGCGCCGTGAAAAACCGCTTCGGCCCCACCGACGAAATCGGCGTGTTTGAGATGACCGATAAAGGCCTGGCCCAGGTTACCAATCCCTCCGCTCTGTTCCTAGCAGAGCGCAGCGAACCGGTTTCGGGCAGCGTGGTCTTTGCCGGGATCGAAGGGACAAGGCCCGTCCTGGTCGAGATCCAGGCATTGGTCGCACCCAGCACGTTTGGCACGCCGCGCCGCGCGGTGATTGGCTGGGACACCAACCGCCTGGCGATGGTGGTCGCCGTTCTGGAAACACGCTGTGGGGTGCAACTGGGCGGGCGCGACATTTATCTTAACGTTGCAGGCGGTTTGCGTGTTACGGAACCCGCCGCCGATCTGGCCGTAGCCGCAGCATTGTTAAGCGCTGCCTTTAATGTGCCCTTTGCCGGGGATGCCGTAGTGTTTGGCGAGCTGGCCTTGTCCGGTGAAATTCGCGCCGTGGCGCAAAGCGAACTCCGCGCCAAGGAAGCGGCTAAACTGGGCTTTGCCAAAATCTTCCGCCCCAGAATCCGTAAAGCGGGCAAGGCGAAAGAGAATGAAGTGCTGGAAACCATCACGCTGGGGCATCTGCGCGATTTGCTGCCTTTCTTTGGAGACCGGAAAAAGAAGAAGGAAGAAGCGGAGTAATCCGGATTGCGTCTTGACCGTCTGTACGGGCGCAAGGATAATGGCTCGACCCAATTAGGATATTTCCCGCCCATGAACCCCGCTTTATTCGACATTATCATCATCGTCCTGGTGCTGCTTTCCATTGCGCTTGGGTTTCTGCGCGGTTTCTGCAATGAGGTCTTCACGATTTTTGGCTGGATCGCGGCCATCGTCGCCACGATTTATTTCATGCCCGTCCTGCGTCCCTATGGCCGCGAGTTGATCCATAAAGAATGGCTGGCCGATATCGCAACATCTTCGGCGATCTTTTTCTTCACCCTTGCCGTGTTCAGTGCCTTAAGCCATTTTGCCACACGTACACTGCATGCCAGCCGCCTAGGCATCGTCGACCGATCCGCCGGATTTGTATTCGGCATGTTCCGCGCCGTTGTCCTTTTGGGCCTCGGATATATGCTGTTTACCTTTGCCTATGGCAAGGAAGAAAACCGCCCTGACTTTGTAAAAGAAGCCCGCACGCGTCCTTTCCTCGAAGCCTCAGCCGGATGGGTCCAGGCGATCTTCCCGATCGAAAATATCCTGGGCGGTTCCGAAGAGGAAAAGGCTGATGATAAAAAACCCGAGGATGAAAAGGAAAAGAAAGACGGCGAACTGGGCGATCCGCGCGAAATCGGTGCACAGATAAAAGAGGAAATGAACGACGCTAAGAAAGACGTCTCTGAAGCTGCGGATGCCGTCAGCGACAAAACAAAAGAGCTTTCGGATAAAGCAAAACAGATTCCCGAAAAGGCAAAAGGCGCTGTGGATGAGAAAACGGGCAATGGAAAAAACAAAGACCTCTATTAGCGGCAAAACCGCCGTCGTCACCGGCGCCTCACGCGGGATCGGTTACGCCACCGCTTTAGAACTGGGCAAGCGCGGCGCCCATGTTATCGCTATCGCCCGCACCATTGGCGGCCTTGAAGAGCTGGACGACGAAATCAAAAAAGCCGGTGGCACTGCAACACTCGTCCCGCTGGATATCACCGACACCAAAGCCCTGCAGGCCTTGGGCCCGTCCCTCCTCTCCCGCTTTCCGAAGATCGATATCGTCATCGGTGCAGCCGGGTATCTGGACAAGCTGACCCCGGTTGCACAAGGCCCGCTGGAACAATGGACCCGGGCGCTGGCCACGAATGCCACGGCGAATATTACGCTGATCCAGACCTTGCATCCATTGCTGAAGCAATCCGAAAATCCCACAGCCATTTTCCTCACCGAAAACAACGATAATATAGGCCGCGCTTTTTTTGGTTTCTACGGCGCCAGCAAGGCGGCACTGGAAGCGCTGGTAACGTCCTATGCGGCGGAAAATCCAGGGATCAATATTTCCCTCTATGCCCCTTCACCTACAGAAACGCGGTTGCGGGAAGAGGCCTTTCCCGGCGGAAATAAAAATCAGTTACAAAATACAGAAACTGTAGCAAAAGAAATTTTAAAAAAACTAGTTGATTAAGACTAATCCTTCCCCTGCCCTTCAGCATAAGGATTCTTGCTTTTGCGCAACGACAACCTGATCGGCACACCGGGCAGCTTGAACGTCTCACGCAAACCGTTTACCAGATAACGCTGATAGGAATCAGGCAGATCATCCGGACGGCTGACCCACAAAGCGAAAGTCGGGGGCTTGGATTTGATCTGGGTCATATAACGCAAACGGTTCGAGCGGCCGCTGGCCATGGGGGGCTGGTGGCCGACTTCCATCTGTTCCAGCCAGCGGTTGAGCGGCGATGTCGCCACGCGCTTTTGCCAGACGCGGTAGATGTCGAGGACGGCATCCTGGAGTTTTGTCACACCCTTGCCATTAATGGCGCTTAAGGTGACCAGCGGTACATCTTTTACCTGGGCAATGGAAAAATCCAGGCGTTCGCGCAATTCCTTGCGCAGTGTATCGGGGTTTTGCGCTGTGTCCCATTTATTGACGGCGATGATCAAAGCGCGGCCTTCGCGGATCACGTGATCGGCGATGGCCTGGTCCTGGTGGTCCAGAGCTTCGGCCACATCTATCACCAATATCACGACCTGGGCCAGACGGATGGCGCGTTCGGTTTCGGCGGCGGACATTTTTTCAATGCGGTCAATGATCTTGTAACGTTTGCGCAAACCGGCGGTATCGACCAGGCGGAAGGGGCGGTCATTATACAGCCATTGCACGGTTACGGGATCGCGCGTGGTCCCGGCAACAGGCGAGGTAATGGCGCGTTCTTCGCCGATAATGGCGTTCAGCAAGGTGGATTTACCAACATTGGGTCGGCCGACGATGGCGATCTTGATCGGCTTGGTCGGGTCTTCTTCCATTGCCGCTTCTTCTTCAGTGACTTCGTCCCCGAATTCGAAATTATCGTAAGCGTCTTCTTCCTCTTCTTCCTCGGCCTGTTCGGGCATCAGTTCGACCAGGGCATCCTGTAAGTCCAGAAACCCCTGGTTATGCGCGGCTGATACGGGCATCGGTTCGCCAAGACCAAGGGAATAGGCTTCAAGCGCGGTATTTTTCGCCTTGCGGTCATCGGCCTTGTTGACCAGCAGGATAATCGGTTTGTTCCACTGGCGGATCTGGCGGGCCATGGCTTCATCGACCGGGTTGATGCCTTCCTGGCCGTTGATGACGAACAGTAAAATATCGGCCTGGCGCACGGCCTGCATGGTTTTATCCTGCATCTGCTGGAACATGACGTCGCCCTGGACATCCTGTTCAAGGCCTGCGGTATCCATGATCTTGAATTTCAGATGTCCCAGTTCGGCATCGGCCAGACGGTAATCGCGCGTCACGCCGGGCGTGTCATGCACGATAGCCATCTGCTTGCCGACAAGCTTGTTGAAGATCGAGGATTTGCCGACATTGGGCCGGCCGACAAGTGCAATTACGGTCATTTATTTATACGCCACCATCTCGCCATCATCCGTCAGGATAAGCAGCATCTTATTTGCCACCACAGGGGGCAGCATCACCTTATCGGGCAGATCCGTTTCGCGCAGGATCTTGCCATTTACCACATCGACCTCAAGCAGTCTTTCATTGCTGCTGACCAGCAATAAACGTCCACCCGCCAGAATTGGGCCTTCCCAGAAAATCGCATCTTCGCGGTCCTTGGGATCTTCAAAATGCGGCAAAGGCAAGGCCCAGCGGATTTGCCCCGTTTCCTTGAGCAACGCCACCAGTTCATTTTGCGATGTAATGACATAGACCATGTTGCCGCTGAGCCACGGCGTCGTCAAAAGCCCGAATTCTTTTTGCCAGACGCGTTCGCCGCTTGGCACGTGCACTGCAACCATGCGGGTCGAGGCATTGCCAAGGTAAACCACATCCTGGTCCAGCACCGGGCTGCCATGGAAACCTGCCAGTTGGGTGACGGCACGGTTTTCTGCTTCGGCTGCACCTGTCAGATTATCGCTCCAAGCTTCCTGGCCTGTTTCGCTGCGCAGGGCCACGACATCGCCGGAACTGTAGGGGGAAATCACCACGCTGCCTTCGACGGCAGGGCTTGGCGAGCCCAGGAAACTGGCCGCTTCCTGCACGCCTTCGTGCCGCCATAAAATTTCGCCATTTGCCGCGTTCAGCGCCAATGTTTCATCGCTTAGGGTGATCACGTAAACCCGGTCGCCCTGCACGGTTGGCGAGCCGCGCACGGGTTGTTCCGTCACGCGGGTCCAGATCTTTCGCCCGTCCTTGGCATCCAGCGCCAAAACGTTGCCGATGCCGTCGGCGACGAACAACACGCCTTTATTATAGGCCAGGCCCGAGGACACGGTGGCGTCATCTTCATTCGCCAATACCGATACACGCCATAAGCGCTTGCCATTGGCGATGTTATAAGCGTTGATATTGCCTGTCGTATCGGCGGCAAAGACCATGCCGTCGGCGGCGATAGGTGCAGTGATCAGCTTGCGATCTTTCTTGCTGCCCTCGCCGACTGAAGCGCTCCAGGCTTTTTTCAGACGGCCGTCATATAAAGCCAGGTTCTGCGGCGTATGCGACGCATTGCCGCCTTGTTGCGGCCAGGCCAGGTTTTCCTGGGGCGCGCCCAGTTTTACCGGCGTTTTCTGGGCTTCTTTATCTGCACGGGACGAATCCTGGTATTGCAGCACGGAAATGCGCTGGCCGGGCAAAGGCGGCTTTTTATCGGAAGAACACGCGCCCAGCGCGAATGCTGCAATAACCAGCAGAGAGACGGTAAAATTAAATCTAGCGGCCATTTTTATCCCCATAATGAACCATGCCTTTGGCGCGCGCGCGCATCGTGCCGGGCACATCGCTGTTGGAAGACAGTTCCGTAAAAATTGTGTTCGCCTCGTCCTGTTTACCCTGGGCGACCAGCAAGATGCCCTTCAGTTCAAGGGCGGAATAATGAAACGGCGTCTGTTTTTTGCCGGTAATATTCCCGGCAACCGGGTCCAGCACTGGCAGCAAAGCCTCGGGCTTGTCGCCAAGGACCAGGCCGATACGGGCGAAATGCACGCGCGACAGATTGCGGATGATTTCAGGCAAACGACGCTGTTCGATCATCGTGCCGTAAAGCTGTTGCGCGCCTTTCAGGTCTTTGGCCTGTTCCAGTTTCTGGGCCTGGTACAAGGTTGCCACGCCCTGCAGCGGCAGATCGGTTTTTTTGGCCAGATCGCCCAGTTTTTTAGCCGTATCCGGGCTTTCCGCTTCATTTTGCAGCACGGTCAGCAAACGCCCGGTCTGGTCTTCCAGCGCGGCATTGACATGCCTGTGCCAGATCACGCCGATAATGGTGGCAATAACGGAAACCACGGCAAATCCAATCAGCCACTGGCCATAGCGGCTCCACAGCGCATGCATCTGTTGCGCGCGCACCGCTTCGTCAATTTCCATCAGGCTTTCGGACATGGTCTCTCCTTAAGTATCTTTTTGGGTATCTTTATATTTCGGGCAATATACATCAGAACCGCGCCGGAAACAACAAAAGACCTGTGAGGGACTTTTGCCATTGATAACATCCAGGTTTTGGCCCTTATTCCCACGCTTTGTGTTCCTCGTTCTCGCGGGCGATGCTGGCGCGGACGCTGTCTTCGCGGTCGAGATATAGATTTTATCGTCGATATCCTTCAGGCGGATTTCCTGGATCATCGACTAGCCCAGGCTCATCACAGCGGCTTTGGAGGCGGGCATAAACGGAATGATAGGCCAGCGGAATTTCGCTGTCGACCAAGCCGATATTGATCAGCATGCCTAAACCCTGTTTTTTAAAGCGGTTGATTGCCATATGGCTGCCATCCTTGAACGAAAAGAATGTGTTATTTTAATGTGATTGATCCATTCAAAATAGCGACCGATCAAGATAAAGACGTGTTTCATAAATTCGGATAAAGTGTAATACCGCTTCACGCAAAACGCTCTGGGTATTGCCGTATACCTTGTGCGATTACCTATAGACGGAGTGTTGTCCCAGGAACACTTCGTCCATATTTCGCAGAAAACGCCCTATCTGAACAATTTCCTGTTCCTTAATCGAAGGAGTGAAGCGAAACTTTGTCCGATCCGGCCTGGTCTTTCCAAATTTCTTTATTGTTACCACGAGTGGTTTAGTTGTATTTGCCATGATATCGTCCTTATATGCATCAATGCTTTGTAATAATGGATATAGGCTATCATTCCTATTTTGTCAAGAAAAAGTTTATTTTCCTATAAAATTTACAAGCGGAGCTCACCGATGCCATTGGCTTATAAAATTCATGAGACAAATCGATCAGTTCTAATTGTATTTCCTGCTTATTTGTTCATCAACATGCGGAATTATTTACAAATAATTGGCGTTCCCAAGGGGAAAGTTCGCCAGATTTAGTAACTTACGCAATTACAAGCAGTTACACCGTTGCCAAAGTGATTTCGTGTACCGTTTGTGTACCACTTATGCGACCTAAGTCAGGCTAATGATCAGAGGCTAATTTTCACCCTGACTTTGCAACTAGCGGATAAGGAACGCCATTGTACACAAAGTGAATTCGACGCTCTCTTTATAGCCTGGAGGGCCTTCGCAATCGCTTTGGGTTCCGCCATTGACGCGGGCACCCGTCCCTGAAGCACCCGCCTGTACATCCCCAGTGCCAGGCATGCCATCATCCATTTTTCGATCGAGCTGCGCAGCCTGTTTAGGCGAAACTACCGGATTATCTTCGATAACAGTACCGGGGCCACCGACTAAATCGCCGTGCAGGCGCAATACAATTGATCCGGTCGTCATGCTGCCCGTGGGATCATTCGGGTCTTTTACAGAGGTGACAACGCTGAAGCCGCCACCAAGAGGCGCAGATGGATGGGATATGCCGAAGGAAAGAGCGTTCGCGCTAGGATTTACGCCCGAAATGATATGGGTTAATGCCAAATGCTTCCAAAACTGAGTGCTTTCGCCGGGGATGCTTTGATCGCTCAGCTGCCAAAATAAAATGGGGGCCCCGATGAGGCCGTTGCCATTGCCATTGGTGCAGCCATTGGTAGCGCACCCAGGGATGCGGTTCAAAGCTTGGCTCAGATCCCCCGGCAACGCCGCGTAGGCATCCCGAAATGTGTTGATGGCCCCTGTATAACTGGTGACCTGTTTTATGGTCGAAGCGATGCGCGCATTCATCAATAATTCCTGCCCGCGCAGGATACCCCCGATCAACAGACCTATGATCATAAGAACAATAGCCAGTTCCACCAAAGTGAAACCTTGTTGCTGCCACAGACGTGAACCAGAGCGCATAAATCATCCTTCTTTGATTAATCTGCCTATTCTATGTCCTGTTGAGTAAATGCATGATTAATAATTGAATTACATAATTATTTGTGAATGAAAAGATTATTTTTCTGATATTTCACTCAAGTGAAATCAAATCTTGCATATTCAATTACTTGAAATTGGCGTCCCCAAGGGGATTCGAACCCCTGTTACCTCCGTGAAAGGGAGGTGTCCTAGGCCTCTAGACGATGGGGACCTTGTGAACAGAACAGAGGAATAGCGATTCAGGGTGGGATAATCAAGCGAAAAATGCATCTGTTTTTATTTCGTTTTTATGTCCGCCCGTGATTGCCTCTCTTTTCTGTATAAAGGAATGAAATATCAGAAGGAATTTTTTAATCGGCGATGTTCGGCCCTTAGCAATCCCGTATCGCTTCTTTAGAGGGGGCCATCCTATCTTCACAGCGTTACATTGATGCCGGGCGTTTTGCTTGGTAAACATAATATAAACACAGAGGATTATCACGATGAAAACATTACTTGCGTTATTAGCCACGACCGCCCTGATCGCC
>JAQGJA010000055.1 GCA_028290805.1 Alphaproteobacteria bacterium | reverse complement strand
ATGCGCGAAGCGCTGGGCCTGATTTACCAGCCTTTGCAGCATGAAGATAAAATGGAAGCCCCTGACCTTGTCGCACAACATGGCGCCATCACCTTTGCCCATGTCGATTTTGCCTATCCGAACGGCCATAAAGTATTCAACGATTTATCCCTTGAAATTCCCGCGGGGCAAAAAATCGGCCTGGTCGGTTTTTCCGGTTCGGGGAAATCGACATTGGTGCATTTATTGCTGCGCCATTACGATATCCAGGCGGGCAGCATTGCGATCGACGGACAGGATATCGCCGAAGTGAAACTGGATTCCCTGCGCCGGGCCATTGCCGTCGTGCCCCAGGACCCGAATTTGTTTCACCGTTCCTTGTACGACAATATCGCCTATGGCCGGGAAGATGCGGATGAAACTGCCGTACTGGATGCCGCCACCCGGGCCGAGGCCAGTGAATTTATCGAAGCGCTGTCCGAAACCTATGAGACCAAAGTGGGGGAGCGCGGCATTAAATTATCCGGCGGCCAGCGCCAGCGCATTGCCATTGCCCGCGCCATTTTAAGCCAGGCGCCAATACTGATTTTGGACGAGGCGACCTCGGCGCTCGATTCCGTTACCGAAAGCCTGATCCAGAAAGTATTGCGCCAAGCGATGCAGTACCGCACGACGATTGTGATTGCGCACCGCCTGGCCACGCTGAAAAACCTGGACCGGTTGATTGTCCTGGACCAGGGCCGGATTGTCGAGAATGGCAGGCTAGAGGAATTGATTGCCGCGAATGGGCATTTCGCGCGGTTGTGGCAAATGCAAGCAGGCGGGTTTTTGCCGGAATAGCGCTTAACCTTACCAGCTATTGCCCGCATTCATCGGCTGATAATCGCGCATCAGGCGCTTTTGCGCGATTGTGGTTTTCATGCTGAGCGCAACCACCAGCAGCGAGAAAAGACCCGCCGCCAGATGCGGCGCATAAACATCCCGGGAAAAATCAAAAGCCCAAGGCGAGATCGCAAGAACGATACCGGCAATGGTATCGAGCAAGAGATGCAGCGAAAAAGGGATCAGTTTCAAAACCCCGTATTTATATCGGCTCAGCAGGCTCATCACGATGGTGGCGATACCGATCGAAACGGGCACCAGCATGGCTGTCCCGTTATCCTGGAACCCCAGCAGCCATGGTGCGGCGATCAAAAGAACGGCAACGCTGTAATCGATAAGACCATGAATGCGGGGCGGGATAAGCATTGCGGTAACTCCTGACAGATTAGGATTAGTTTTTATTATGACTTCATTTATTCCAATGGTGAAACAGAACCAGTTTATAAGTTTTCAGTAAATAGGATGCTTTTTGCCCAGAGCAAAATAAAAGCCCCCGCATTGAACGGGGGCTTTATTTAAAAATGCATCAACTCTTTAAATGACTATCAATTCAATAAAAATTTTAACATAGTTCTTAACGGGCGGTGGTTTCGACCAAGCGATCGATTTTACTGGCTGAGCCCATGCGCACCGTCATAAAGGCAATGAGGATTTCGCCGCAACCCACGATGACATGGGGCATATAGACGAAATCAGCGAAATTAAACAGCCAGGGCGATAAAGCCAGGAAAAGACCGGCAACCATATCCATCACAAGATGGGTCGGGAAAGCCACGATCTTGGCAAGGCTGTACTCATATTTGGTAATCAGGCTCATGCACAGCAAAAGCACGCCGACGCCAACAGCGGTCCAGGTGGCATAAGCGCTGGCGGAATTGGTATCCGCCTCAGCGGCGAAGCCCAGAACCCAAGGAGCGGCGATCAGGGCGGCGCCAACGATATAATCGATAATGGCATGGATGCGTGAAGGAATAAACATTGTGAAACTCCATCTGTTAAGTGAAAGGGTAAAACGCCACTTTTTTATGTTCCGCCCTTGGGCCGCAATATTCCATAGCGATTTACGGATGATTCATAAAATATCTGACAAAAACGAATTCATAAGCTATAAAGAACGCCATGCTGCCCCCTCGACATCGACAAGCGGCTTTCAAAGCCTTCTGGAGCTATTGGCCGCGCCGCCTTTTGAGCGAGCGCGGGGCTTTGGCGCTGGCGCTTTTTTGCGCCGTTATCTTGATGATATTATCCCTTGCTGCCCCACAATTCGTGCATAAAACGCGCAGCGTAGTCTTCGACCGCCTCTCCATTATCCTGACCGCGATGGCCAGCCCGGCCAAGAAAATCTCGCTTTTGATCGAGCATGTGACCGGTCTGTCGGACATGTCCAGCGATCTTGCCGCCATGCGCGAGGAAAACGCCAAACTGCGCCAATGGTATGACCGCGCCCGCCAGCTCGAGGCGGAGAACCGTTCCTTGCGCAGCCTAGTGCATCTGGCCGACCTGCCCCAGTCGCGCGCCGTCACCACCCGCGTCATCGCCGAAAGCGGCGGCAATTTCGCCCAAAGCGTCATTGTCGATGCCGGCGTGGACGAAAATGTCAGCCCTTCCAGCGTGGCCATGACCGGTGACGGGATCGTCGGGCGCACGATGGATGTCAGCGATACCAGCTCGCATGTCCTGTTACTGACCGATGTGAATTCGCGCATCCCGGTGGTGATCGAAAATTCCCGCCATCGCGGCATATTGGCAGGGGATAATTCGTCCCAGCCTTTGCTGATGTATTTGCCCGACGATGCCTCGGTCATGGTGGGCGAACGCGTGCTGACTTCGGGGGATGCCGCCGGCATCTATGCGCCGGGCCTGCCCGTCGGGGTGGTTGTTTCGGTCCAGCCGCGCAATATCCGCATACAGCCTTTTGCCGATCTGCGCCGCCTGGATTTCGTCCAGCTGATCGATTTCGGCCGCAAGGATACGACCGAAAGCGAAAAAGCCGCCAATAGCGCTGCTGGCGCAGAGACGCTTTCTCCCGCCGAACCCGTTGAGACTATGCCATGACGGCCGAAGCCTCGATGTTGGGGTTTTTGCGCGGGCTGGCGCTGGATTTCCTGCCCGTGCTGAGCGTAGCCTTGCTGGTGCTGGTCACCACCATCCCGACCTCGCTGCCGCCCATGACCACGATCGGCGGGATCTGGCCGCTGATCGGTATTGCGTACTGGACTTTGTCGCGCCCCGGTTCGATGCCCGTGACGGTGGTTTTTCTGCTGGGGCTTTTGACCGATATTGTCACTTTTGTGCCTTTCGGCCTGCACGGCTTTGTCTTTGTCCTGGCCCGCATGACCTTGATCCGCCAGCGCCGCTTTTTGATGGGCCAGGGTTTCTGGGTCCTGTGGGTGGCCTATGCCTTGCTGGCGGCGGGAGTTTATACGCTGCTTTTCCTGCTTACTTCGCTGTTCCAGCCTGGCGCGGTGTCCTATGCCGCCGGCCTGGTCGGCGTCAGCATCGCCTGGGCCTGCGTGCCGCTGGTGATCTGGTTTTTGTCGCGCCTGCACGACATGATCAATCTTTTCGACGAGCCGATTGCATGAGCCGCCACGAACGCGAGCAGGAGCGGTTATTCACCCGCCGGGCCGTGCTGATCACCGGCGCCAAACTGGGCTTGTTCGGCATCCTTGGCGCGCGCCTGTTCCAGCTCCAGGTCTTGGAGCGCGATAAATACCTGACCCTGGCCGAGGAAAACCGCGTCAACATGTCGCTGATTGCGCCCGAGCGCGGGGTGATCTATGACCGTTTCGACGTGCCGCTGGCGATCAATGTCCAGGATTTCCGCCTTCTCCTGACCGCCGAGCGCAGCCCGGATCTGCAGGCGATCATCGCCAAGATCAACCGCCTGATTGCGCTGTCCCCCGACCGGGTCGACCGCATCCTGCGCGACATCAAGCGCCAGCATCCTTTTTTGCCCGTGCTGGTCCAGGACAACCTGACCTGGGACCAGATGACGGCGATCGAGGTTTCCCTGCCCGATCTGCCCGGCGTCTTTATCGAGGAAGGCAAGATCCGTTCTTATCCGCTCAACGACGCCACTGCCCATATCCTTGGCTATGTCGGCATTCCCAATGAAAAAGACCTGGCTGCGGACAGCAGCCCGGTCCTGTCTTTGCCCGGTTTCCAGATCGGCAAGAACGGGCTGGAAAAGCAATACGACAAGAATTTGCGCGGGGTCGCCGGCCGCGCCGATGAAGAGGTGAATGCGACCGGGCGCAAGGTCCGCGTCCTGAACCAGCAGGAAGGCATCCAGGGTGAAGCCCTGCGCCTGACCCTGGATGCCGAGCTCCAGCTTTTTGTGCAAAGCCGCTTATCGGCCGAGCGCAGCGCCTGTGCCGTCATCCTGGATGCCTATACCGGCGCGGTCTATGCCATGGCCTCGCATCCGGCCTTTGACCCCAATGTCTTCAGCCGCGGCATCCCGGTGAATCTGTGGAAGGAATTATTGGCCGACCCCTCCATGCCGCTTTCCAACAAGATCATCTCGGGGCAATACCCGCCAGGCTCCACGTTTAAAATGATGACGGGCCTAGCCGCTTTGCATGCCGGGGTAAGCTCTGAGCACCGCACGGTGTTTTGTCCAGGACATATGAAGCTGGGCGACCATTATTTCCATTGCTGGTCCAAAGGCGGGCATGGGACGATGAACATGACCCAGGCTTTGGCGCAATCCTGCGACGTTTATTTCTATCAGATGGCGCTGGATACCGGCATCGACCGCATCTCGGCCATGGCCAACCGTTTCAGTTTCGGCAGCCAGACGGGGATCGACATCCCAGGCGAGCGCCCCGGCATCATGCCGACCCAGGCCTGGAAAAAGCAGCGCTATAAGCAAAGCTGGCAGATGGGCGACAGCCTGAACTCGGCCATCGGCCAGGGCTATGTGCTGGCTACGCCTTTGCAGCTGGCGGTGATGACGGCGCGGCTGGTCAATGGCGGCATTCCGATCACGCCGCATTTGGCCCAGAAATCGGGCGATCAATTATTATATGACGAGGTAATTACCAGCCGCATGGGCGTCGATCCCGGCCATCTGGCCATCATCAAACAGGGCATGGATGCCGTGGTCAATTCCCCACGCGGCACCGCCCATAACATTGCGGCAAAAGACCCCGAATTCGCCTATGGCGGCAAATCGGGCACAGCCCAGGTCCGCCGCATTTCCATGGAAGAGCGCCGCCGCGGCTTTAAAATTGAAGACGCCCCGTGGGAGCAACAGCACCACGCGCTTTTCGTCGGCTATGCCCCGCTGGGCAATCCGCGCTATGTCTGCGCCGTGGTCATCGAGCATGGCGGCGGCGGTTCCACTGTGGCCGCGCCGATCGTGCGGGATATCCTGATCGAAACGCAACGCCGCATGCCGGAGAAACAGCGCCAGCGATAAGATCGCTGCAGTGCAAAGAAAGCATTGTGTGTTGCAACAGGGGTTTTAAATTAAGCCTGAAAAATCCTGTGATATAATTGGGAAAATTCCTTTATCCCGATTATAAACAGGGAACCAGCATGACCGAAGACTATATGACCCAAGAAAACCAGCAGTCTTTAGACAAACACCGGGCGGCTTTTGCCGAAGCCTTGCGCGATCCTGTAAAATACAACCCTGACCGTCCCGTCTATGCCGGAGAAGATCGTGAAATGCCCGAGGAACTGGCCCAACGTGTCGAAAAAGGCGATCCGGCAGCCGATTTATTCATCGACAACTACCGCAAAGGTGTCATCCTGGAACGAATGTACCAGGAGGCTAAAAGGCAAACTGCGCCTGTTTCAACACTGGCCCTTGTCCAAGTTCCCGTTGCTTCCCTAATCGCCGGAAAACCCGCCGCCTAATTTATATGAACGCATTTTCAATTGAGCGAAAACAATACGCTCGCTGTCATTCTGAGCTCGCAATTTCCTCGTTGAATAATGATTGTACCCAGGGGAGGAATCCCCTGCAGAACGGCCACCGGTCTTTATCCTGCAGGGATCTCTAATTGCTCCTCCTCAAGATGACAACGGAAATAGGGTCCCCACTTAATGGAAAAAGGCGCTAGAAAAAGGATTAGAAAGCTTCTTCTCTTAAACTCTCCTTCCTTTAACCTCCTCTTCCTCAAAAGCGAAGCGCCTGGTAATTACAATTACCGGAACGTATTGCAACGTTCCATATCGCCCGTCTCGTAGCCCGTCCTGAACCACTGATAGCGCTGGGCCGAGCTGCCATGGGTGAAGGAGTCGGGCACGACCACGCCCTGGGTCTGTTTTTGCAGGGCATCGTCGCCAATATGGCTGGCGGCGTTCAGCGCTTCTTCGACATCGCCGGATTCCAGCAGGCCTTTATTCTGCGTTTCATGCGCCCAGATCCCGGCCAGGCAATCGGCCATAAGTTCCGTTTTCACCGAAGTCTCGTTGGAACGGCCATAGCGTTCGGTCTGTTCGAACACGCCCGTTAAATTCTGCACATGGTGCCCGACTTCATGCGCGATGACATAGGCCTGGGCAAAGTCGCCCGGCGCGCCGAAGCGGGTTTTAAGTTCATTGAAAAATTCCAGGTCGATATAAACCGTCTGGTCATTGGGGCAGTAAAAAGGCCCGACCGCGCGGGTCGCCCGGCCGCAGGCGGAATTGACCGCGCCGCTGAAGATCACCATTTGCGGATCGGCATATTGCCCGCCCATGGCCTGGAATTTCGCCCGCCAGACATCCTCGGTGCCGCCCAGGACCACCTTGACGAAATCGACCATTTCGTCCTGTTGCGCCTGGGGAATATGCGAGGCCTCGGTGCGCGTTTGCAACGTCCGGCTCAGCCCTTCGGCAAAAAACTGCGACGGATCGCCGCCCAGTAAAGCCACCACGACACCAATCCCCAGCATCAATAATCCGCCACCGCCAGCCACGCCGCCTGGAATCCCGCGGCGGTCCGAAACATTCTCACTTCTGCGTCCTGATTGCCAAAGCATGGATGGGTCCTTTTAATTATACATTGATTTACGCATTATATCTTAGGAAATAAAATTTTAATACTGTTCCGCCTCTTTGTGCCGCACTCTGTAATGGGTAAATAAACAAGGTTTAACCGCAGAGGCGCAGAGGAAAGAGGAGGGCGCAGAGAAGTCATTGGTGCTGCGCGCTTGAGGAAGGAGAGGAAATGGAGAAGAGGAGATTGAAATTTATCCTGTAGTATCTTTTTATTTTTCCTTCTTATGTTCTTTAAAATTCTGGCATGAAGCGCATAAAAACCTCTGCGGCCCTCCTCTTTCCTCTGCGCCTCTGCGGTTAAATTCTTTTTCGCAAATTGCAGAAAGCATCTTAATTCTGCACCGCGATATATTTTGTCTGGAGATACGCGTCCAACCCTTCCTCTCCGCCTTCGCGGTGCAGGCCGGATTGTTTATAGCCGCCAAATGGGGCGGCGGCAAATGAGATCACGCCGGAATTGACGCCGACCATGCCGCATTCAATCCCGCGCGTGTAAAAATCCATCCGGCGTAAGCTTTGCGTCATCACATAGGCGGCAAGACCCACTTCGCTGGCATTGCTGCGCGCGAGGCACTCGGCGTCGTCGCTGAACGAGGACAGCGCAAAAACGGGGCCAAAGATTTCGCCCTGTTCGCATTCCGCTTCCTGGGACACGTCGCTGAGGATCGTGACGGGATAAAAATTCGAGCCCTGGCCGGGGCTTTCGCCGCCAAGGACAAGATGCGCGCCTTTATTCACTGCATCGGTAACCAGATGCTCCATCTTTTCCACCGCTTTCTGGTCGATCAATGGCCCAAGCTGTACGCCGTCTTCACGGCCATCGCCCATCTTCAGCGCACGCACGCGCAACGTCAGCGCCTCGACAAATTCGTCGTAAATTTTCTCATGCACGAAGATCCGGTTCGGCGCGACACAGGCCTGGCCCGCATTGCGGATTTTCCCCGCCATCAATGCGTCCAGCGCCACGGTTAAATCCGCATCCTCGCAAACGATAAACGGCGCATTGCCGCCCAGTTCCAGCGACATTCTTTTAAGTGTCGAAGCGCCCTGGGCCATCAATAACCGCCCGACCGGGGTCGAGCCGGTAAAGCTGATTTTCTTCACCAGATCATGCTGCGTCAGCACGCCGCCGATGGTGGCGGCATCTCCGGTAATTAAATTGAACACGCCCTTCGGAATGCCCGCTTCTTCGGCCAGTTTCACCAAAGCAATGGCGGAATAGGGCGTGCGGTGATCGGGTTTCACCACCACCGTGCAACCGGCGGCAAAGGCGGCGGCGATTTTGCGCGTGATCATAGCGGCGGGGAAATTCCACGGGGTGATAATGCCACAGACGCCGACGGGCTGTTTGATCGTCTGCAGCGTGCGGTTCTTTTGTGCCGATGGAATCTGGCGGCCATAAGAACGTTTCGCTTCTTCGGCGAACCAGTCGATAAAGCTCGAAGCGTAATCCAGTTCCCCGCGGCTTTCGGCCAGCGGCTTGCCGTTTTCCAGCGTCATCACAAGCGCCAGTTCCTCGCGGTGCCGCACCATCAACTCATACCATTTACGCAACATCCCGCCGCGCTCATAGGCCGTCAGCGCCGCCCAATCATCCTGGGCCCGGTGCGCCGCCAATATCGCGCTTTCCGTTTCCTCGGCGCCCAAATCGGGGATAATGCCCAAAATGTCGTTATTGGCCGGATTATAAACGGTAATGGTCGCATTATCGCGCGGCGCGGTCCATTCGCCGTTGATGTAGTTTTTCTGGATGATCAACGGGGACATAGCGTTCTTTCTTTCGGTGGATCAGATCGATTTTATTTTTTCATCTAAGAAAGATTTAACCGATGTCAATGCAATCCGTTCCTGTTGGGTCGTGTTGCGGTCGCGTACCGTGACTGTGCCGTCCGTTTCCGTTTCATTGTCGATGGTGAAACAGAACGGCGTGCCGATCTCATCCTGGCGGGCATAGCGTTTGCCGATATTCTGTTTGATGTCCAGTTCGACATTGTAATGCTGGCGCAGTTCCAGATAAAGTTTCGTCGCAATTTCCGGATGCGCGCCCTTTGCCGTCAGTGGCAATATCGCCGCTTTTTTCGGCGCCATGCTGGGATGGAAATTCAGATACATCCCGCTGGGCCGGTTTTCATCGACCGTATAGGCGGCGCATAATAAAGCCAGCAAGGCACGGTTTAATCCTGCAGCGGGCTCGATGACATGCGGGATGAATTTTTCATTCGTCTCTGGGTCCATATATTCCAGCTTCTGGCCGGAATGCGCCTGATGCGCATTCAGATCGAAATCACAGCGATGCGCGATACCTTCGATTTCGCCATGACCAGGCGAAGTGAACGGAAATTCAAATTCGATATCCGTCGTACCCACGCCTGCTTTGGCGTAATGGGCGAGTTCATCCTGGTCCTGCTTGCGCATGTATAATTGCTCTTCACGCAGTCCAAGTG
>JAQGJA010000032.1 GCA_028290805.1 Alphaproteobacteria bacterium | reverse complement strand
GTCAGCATTATCTAGCTGTAAGGTAGAGGCTAATTTCGTCCTTTCCCATTTCCTAAAATGCGTTAAAATGGCGGCACTTTATCGCTTATAAGAGTCGTCTCTGACATGAAAACCGCCCAGCTTCATCACGAATACCAGCCTGAAAAATTCAGCTTTACGCCGCAAAACATGGAGAAAATCCATGCAATCTTCGCTAAATACCCGGCAGGCCGCCATAAAAGCACAGTGATGCCTTTGCTGCATCTGGCCCAGGTGCAGGTTGCGGAACGTGGGCCCTATGGCCCTTATGAAGAAGGCGGCGGCTGGGTTCCGCGCGCGGCGATGGATGAGGTGGCCCGCATCGTCGGCGTCCCTCCAATCAAGGTTTATGAAGTCGCTACGTTTTACACCATGTATAATCTGCATCCGGTCGGCAAATATCTGATCCAGATCTGCACGACCAGCCCCTGCATGCTGGGCGGCATTGGTTCCGACGTGATCGTCAATACCTTCCGTGCCCATCTGGGTATCGATTTCGAGCAGACGACCCCGGACGGGTTGTTCACCATGAAAGACGTGGAATGCCTGGGCGCCTGTGTCAATGCGCCGGTGATCCAGATCAACGACGATTATTACGAAGATTTGTCGCCCGAACGCGTCATCGACATTATCGAAGCGTTGCGCAGCGGGCAAAAGCCTAAGACGGGCTCGCAAACGGGGCGCATGGGTTCATGCCCTGTAACAGGTCCGACAACTTTGAAAGACATGGTGCAAAATGGTTGATCTTCTCCAGGATAAAGACCGCATTTTTACCAATCTCTATGGTTTCCAAAGCTTCAGTTTAGAGGCGGCGCGCAAACGCGGGGCCTGGGACAATACCAAAGCGCTAATTGAAAAAGGCAAGGATGCGATCATCGAAGAGATGAAGCAATCGGGCCTGCGCGGGCGGGGCGGGGCGGGTTTCCCGACTGGCATGAAGTGGAGCTTTATGCCGAAACCTTCGGACAAGCCGCATTATCTGATCATCAATGCCGACGAATCCGAACCCGGCACCTGTAAAGACCGCGACATTCTGCGTAACGAACCGCATAAACTGATCGAAGGCGCATTGCTGGCCGCTTTCGCCATCGGCGCGCATCAGGCTTATATTTACATTCGCGGTGAATTTTACAACGAAGCGTCCGAAACCAACCAGGCCATTGCCGAAGCCTATGAAGCCGGATTGCTTGGCAAAAACGCGGCCGGTTCCGGCTGGGATTTCGACATCGCCGTGCATCGCGGTGCGGGCGCCTATATTTGCGGCGAAGAATCCGCTTTGCTTGAAAGCCTGGAGGGCAATCGCGGCATGCCCCGCAACAAGCCGCCCTTTCCGGCGATGGCCGGGCTTTATGCCTCGCCGACCACGGTGAATAATGTGGAAACCATTGCGTCGGTGCCCGATATTTTGCGCCGCGGCGGGGCATGGTTTGCCTCCTTCGGCACGGAAAAAAGCAAGGGCACGAAACTCTATTGCATTTCGGGCCATGTGAACACGCCCTGCAATGTCGAAGAGGCCATGGGCCTGCCCATGAAGACCATGATCGAAACCCATGGCGGCGGCGTACGCGGCGGCTGGGATAATTTAAAGGCCGTCATTCCCGGCGGATCGTCTACCCCCATTCTGCCCGCCCATTTATGCACCGATGTGCCGATGGATTACGAAGGCCTCAAAGCCGCCGGATCGTCGCTCGGCACGGGCGGCCTGATCGTCATGGATAAATCCACTGATGTCGTGCGCATTATTGCACGCCTGGCGCGTTTCTACGCCCATGAATCCTGCGGCCAGTGCACGCCCTGCCGCGAGGGCACGGGCTGGATGATGCGCGTGATGAACCGACTGGTTACCGGCAATGCCGAACTCCAGGAAATCGACATGCTGCTGGACGTCTCCAAGGAAATCGAAGGCCACACCATCTGCGCCCACGGCGACGCCTCGGCTTGGCCAATTCAAGCGCTGATGAAGCATTTTAGGCCGGAGGTCGAGGCGCGGATTTTGGCGTATCGGGCGACGTTGAAGAATGCGGCTTGACGAGATTTGTAACCAAAGCAGATTTCGATTTTTCCAAAGGCGCGGAATACCGCAAGGCGAAACTGCTTTCAAAAAGTCATATCCGTATGGCCGAAAAGGAGGAAAAGATAATCAGCTTTCACTCGACTGGCAAGGAAACGCAAAATACCGCTATGCCTGGTGATTATATTATAAAGACGACCGAAAAAGGCGATGGCTATATTATTACGGCAGATCGCTTCTTTGAAATATACGAAGACGATGCAGGCGATGCCCGTTATTACCGCAACAAAATCACAAGAATTGCTTTATTAATATTGGAAGATATCCGGTTTATAGCGCCGTGGGGCGAAGAACAAAACGTTGCCTCAGGCGGTGTGATCGTTGATGCAGGAAATTATATTTACGGTATCGAGAAGAATAGTTTTATCACCAACTATGCCCGCGTGGATAATAATGAAGCAAAAGAAATATTTGCTTTGGTAAAAGACGACTTGGAAGAACAACTGGAAAAGGCCGTTGCACTGAAACTTGAAAACCATATTCTGGATATTAAGACACGATTGGAAAACAAACTGTTTCATGATGCATCCAGCCTGCACTCAAAAGAAAGTTAAAGATGAATGTATTAAATACGTCGGGGGAATAAATGCTCTCCAATCTCACCATCCCCTCCCACCTAAATCCCGGTGACAAAGTCGCTGCCGTGTCGCTTTCCTGGGGCGGGGATGAAAAATTTCGGGCGCGGTATGAAGGGGGCAAACGTCAGCTGCAGGAAAATTTCGGCTTGCAGGTTGTTGAAATGGCTAATGCGCTGAAGGGTTCGGAGTTTATCTATAACAACCCGCAGGCCCGCGCCGATGATCTGCACCAGGCTTTTCTGGATCCGGAAATAAAGGCCGTCTTCAGCATAATCGGCGGCGATGATTCGGTGCGGCTGATCGATAAAATCGACCTGGATATTATCCGCCATAATCCGAAAATCTTTATGGGTTATTCCGACAGCACGGTGACAAATTTCATCTGCCTTGCTGCTGGATTGCGCGCCTATAACGGTCCTGCAATCCTGGTACATTTTGCCGAGAATGGCGGGATGCATGATTACGTGGTGGACAGCCTGCGCCGGACGCTGTTTTCCAATGAAACAATTGGCACGATTGAACCATCGATAGAAGGCTGGACGGTGGAAAGATCACCTTTCGAAGACCCCTCCACCTTTGATAAAAAACGCACCATGCAACCGCAGACGGGCTGGAATTATATCCAAGGCGAACACGCCGTTTCCGGCCGTCTGATCGGCGGTTGCACCGATGTTCTTGCGATGTTTATCGGCTCCAAAATCTGGCCGAAAGCCGAGGTTTTCGACAAGGCCATTTTATTCCTGGAAAATTCCGAAGACGCCATCAGCGCCGACCAGTTCACCTGTACGCTGCGCAATTTTGGCGCACAGGGGATTATTCAAAACCTGTCCGGCATTATTTTTGCCAAGCCCTGCCGTGTACCCATCGAAAACTGGCCGGAATACGATGCGGCCTTGAAAAAGGTCACGGCGGAATTCGGCCGTTCCGATCTGCCCATCGTCACACAGATGGATTTCGGCCATACCGATCCGATGTTTATCCTGCCGATCGGTGCAATGGCGACGATCGATCCTTTGCGACAACGATTTTCTATTAATTCGCCGGGCTGTTCTTTTCGCTATTAGCCTGGATTTTGCGCAAATTGCCGATACGTTTTGGGAAATTTTCCAAATATTGAGGCGGAATCTTTTTGGCCGGCGGCGGGGCAACAGCTGCAGGCGATTTCATGGAAAGCTCATTTTTCAAATTCAGCCAATAATCCACATGCTTTAAGGGCGATAAATAATCTTTCATCACCAGGTTATTAGTCGCCATGTCGCGGCTGAAATGCGGGTCGGGGCGGCGTTTTTTGTTCAGGTTGCTATGCTGCAACGCTTCGCCGGCTTTTTGGAATAATTTCTGGACCGATGTATCCTGTTCCTGGGGCTTGCCCAGATAAAGGGCGCGTACATCCGGGAGCGTCCCCGGGCCGCGGGCTTCGACATCAAACAAATAAATCGCGCTGTCACTGAAATCCATGCCCACGGTTATCTTTTGGCGTCCTTCGTAATAAGCCACCTTCGTTTCCACGAAATCCTTATTGTGAACCGTAAAGCCCTTGTTCAGTACATTTTCCTGCTGGGCTATTTCAACCTCATGCCTGTGCAGGTACCCGGTCGGGGCTTTTGGGTCAGCGGGATGTTTTGCGGAAAGGACTTGGCGCTGTGTGCCACAGCTGGCGATGGTAGTAACACCAAGCACGCCTAAAAAGGTGGATAGTCTGCTCATTGGAAGTCCTCTGGATAAAGTATTAGCATAATATACAGAAGAAATTCCTGCGTCAATTATTTTCCGGATTATTTTTTCGGCCGTATCTGGAGCGCAGGGCGGAATGCCAGCGGCGCAGACTGGAAAACGGGATTTTTGGCCCGGGTTAAGATAGTTTGCACTGCGGCGTTATCGTAATCGGCGGGTTCAAATACCTTGGTTGTCATCAACTGGGCCTGGCGTTGTTCGACGGCCTGGGCGCTGTGTTTTTCCACCGCTATGCTGTCGCCGCCGCCATAGCTTACGAAACGCATCAGGTTTTTGCCATTGCCGACGGGCATGAATTCCGTCGTGGCTGTGCCATCATGATGCTGCACGAAAAAGAGGCTTTCGGCGGATTTCAAAACTTCCTTGACGTCTTTGTCCTTGACCGGGGGCACGATATGGACGCCGTTTTTTGTCTGGCTGGTGGCGATAAAGCCAGATAACGCAAAAGCCGCCGTCAACAAATTCTTTTTGAGTCCCATTTACTGCTCCGCCAGATTAAGTTTGATTAATACATAATACAACAGTATTATGCCCAAAACAAGCGAAAACCGCCATTGAAGCCTTTGGCAAAAGCTTCTATGCTGACGCCATTCAAAGTGTCCCAGAGTTAAACCATGCCAAAGTTAAAAATTGACGGTGTCGAAGTCGAGGTTCCGGAGGGTTATTCCATCCTGCAGGCCTGCGAGACCGTCGGGGTCGAAATTCCGCGTTTCTGCTATCATGACAAGTTGACCGTACCGGCCAATTGCCGCATGTGCCTAGTCGAACAGACCGGCGCGCCGAAACCGGTGGCGTCCTGCGCGATCAAGGCTGCCGATAACATGGATATCAAGACGCGCTCGGACATGGTGCATAAAGCGCGCAAAGGCGTGATGGAGTTTTTGCTGATTAACCACCCGCTGGATTGCCCGATCTGCGACCAGGGCGGTGAATGCGATCTGCAGGACCAGGCGCTTTCCTATGGTTTCGACCGCAGCCGTTACCAGGAAAACAAACGCGCGGTCCAGGATAAAAATCTGGGACCGCTGGTGAAAACCAGCATGAATCGCTGTATCCACTGCACGCGCTGTATCCGTTTCGGCGAACAGATCGGCGGCGTCGCTGAACTGGGGCTTTTGGGCCGCGGCGAAGATACCGAAGTCGGCACCTTTGTCGAACATTTTGTCACTTCGGAATTATCCGGCAATATCACCGATATCTGCCCGGTTGGCGCCTTGCTGAGCAAGCCTTATTCGTTTAAAGCCCGCTCGTGGGAATTGCGCAAAACCGAAAGCATCGATGTGATGGATGCCGTGGGCAGCCATATCCGGGTGGATAGCCGCCAAGCCGCTGAAGTGCTGCGCGTTTTGCCGCGCCTGAATGAAGAGATCAACGAAGACTGGATTTCCGACCGCACGCGCTTTGCCTATGATGGCTTGAAATACCAGCGTTTGGATCAACCCTATATCCGCAAGGATGGGAAGCTTGTTCCCGTCGAATGGGACGAGGCGCTGAATGCCGCTGCAATGCAGATTAAAAACACCAATTGCGATGCAATGGCCGCATTGGTCGGTGATCTGGCCGATTGCGAATCTATTGCCGCACTCAAAGACCTGATGGTCATGCTGGGCGCGCCGCATATGGATTGCCGCACCGATGGCGCGGAATACGAGATTGTCAATCGCGGTTCCTATATCATGAATTCCGGTATTGCCGGCATCGACCAGTGCGATGCGGTTCTGCTGGTTGGTACATTTCCCCGCCACGAAGCGACGATGGTCAATGCCCGCATCCGCCGCGCCTGGGTCGACCGCAAAATTCCCGTCGGCGTCATCGGTGAAAACCGCGACCATTCCTATCCGATCCAGTTTTTGGGTGCGGGGCCGATGACGGTCGAGGAACTGGCCAAAGGTGGCACGAATTTCGCCGCCATCCTTGAAAAAGCCCAGCGCCCGATGATTATCGTCGGGGCAGGGACACTGGCCCGCCAGGACGGCACGGCGATCCAGGCTTTGCTCAGCGAAATTGCCACACGCTATAACGTCGTCACGCCGGAATGGAACGGCATGAATACGCTGCAACTGGCCGCAAGCCGGGTTGGGGCGCTGGATCTTGGTTTTCTGCCGCAAAATGGCGGTTTATCGACTAAGGGCATTTTCGATGCGGCGCAAAGCGGACGCATTAAAACCGTTTTCGCCCTGGCCGCCGATGAATTCGACCCCAGCGATCTGGGGGATGCTTTCGTGATTTACCAAGGCCACCATGGCGACCGCATGGCGTCCCGCGCCGATATCATTTTGCCAGGCAGCGCCTATACCGAGAAAAACGCGCTGTACGTTAACACCGAAGGCCGCGTGCAACAGGCGCGCCAGGCGGTGTTCCCGCCTGGCATGGCCAAGGAAGACTGGAAAATCCTGCGTGCTTTATCGGAGAAAATCGGCAAGGTTTTGCCTTATAATTCCCACGGCGAACTGCGCCGCCGCATGGCCGACATGAACCCGGTTTTCGCCGCGCTGGATGTTTTAAGCGTCACCCCTTGGCAGCCGGTCGGAAAAGCCTGGCCCACCGCCAATACGCCTTTTGTCTCACCGGTCCGCAATTACTACCAGACCTGCGCCATCTCGCGCGCCTCGATCACCATGGCCAAATGCACCGAAGCGTTTTTGAACCGGCAGGAACCGGTGTTAAGGGCGGCGGAGTAATAAATTAATTTCTATTTTTTGGAGCGTAAGATGAAAAATAAATTTGTACTGCTGATTGTTTTGCTAAGCCTAAGTCTTTTTTCATCCTTCCTATACGCTGCTGATAAAGAGGATACGCCTTTTGATCGCGT
>JAQGJA010000017.1 GCA_028290805.1 Alphaproteobacteria bacterium | reverse complement strand
GACATCGACGCCAATGGTATCGTCCAGGTTTCGGCCAAGGACAAGGCAACGAATAAAGAGCAACAGATCCGCATCCAGGCTTCGGGCGGTTTATCCGATGCCGATATCGAGCAGATGGTAAAAGACGCCGAAGCCAACCGCGAATCCGACACGAAACGCAAGGCTTTGGTCGAAGCGAAAAACCAGGCGGAATCGCTGATCCACGCGACCGAGAAATCGATCGCAGAATTAGGCGAGAAGGCCCCGGAAGCCGAAAAAGCCGCCACGCAAACCGCAATCAGCGAATTGCGCGAGGCATTGAACGGCGACGATGTCGATGCGATCAAGTCGAAAACCGATGCCCTCGGCGCCGCCTCGATGAAGATCGGCGAACACGTCTATCGTGCGCAACAGGAAGCCGAGCAACAAGGCGCAGCTTCGGGCGATAATAGTGAAGCCAACAACGCCCCGAAAAATGACGGCGCCAAAGACGGCGATGTTATCGACGCGGAGTTTACCGATGTCGATGACGGCAAACGCGGCGCGGCGTAATTAGAATTTTGAAAGGCCGGAAGAAATTCCGGCCTTTTTTATAAGCATCTTAAAGCAGGAAAAATATGTCCGTTGAAATTCGCCCCCGCACGGCACAAGACCGGGAAGCCATAGAAACGGTGTTAGAGCCGCGTTTAAATGCAATCGGCAAGGGGTTTTTTGCCCTATCCGTCTTTTTAACAGCCATGCATCTTTTGCAATTGTATGAAAACGGCCCGCAACAAAAATTGCTCATACGTATGGCGCTTTTGGTTATTTTTATTGCGGTATTTTATTTTTTTATTCTGCGTGCATCCAGAAACGCTGTTAAGGATTCGAGCAAGGAAGTGCTGGTTGGGGAATTCAGGTCCTTTGATCTGAAACGCGGTGATCTTGTCCTTATGGTGGATGGCAAAAAGCGCTATTTACTGACTAAGATTCATGCGCCTGGTCTTCATCCTGTTCGTGAGATTGAAATGATGCAACCAGGCGACAAGGTTTATGTGGAAAAACCCCAGGGCAGGAACAGCTTTATTTTTGCCCTTCGCCGAGATGTTTAACAGGTGCAATAAATGGAACTTGATAAAACTCAAATCCACAAAAACTTCAAATCCGCCATCAACATGACAGCCAAGGAAATCACCGCCTGGCTGGAGACGGATGAAAGCAAATCGGTTGGCCAGACCAAACCGGGCATGGCTGAATCCATCGGGCGGCAATCGGCGCGGGAGATCATCAAAATACTGGGTAAGAAGAAATCGGATCTGACGGATGCGGATTACGCGCATATGCGGCATGTGGTGTCCTATATCAAACGGCACCGGGCCCAGGAGCCGCGCAATATTGAGACCTCGCGCTGGCGCTATTCGCTGATGAACTGGGGGCATGATCCGGTGAAGGCCTTGTTTGAGAAGGGGACGTAATGGTGTAGGGTTTGGGGAATTCCAAACTTCCTCTCCCGCAAGGGGAGAGGGAACTTTTGAGGGAGAAGAAAGAAAATGACTACCAGACAGCAATTGATCCTGGATATCGAAAAATTCGTGGCGTCGGACAAGACCGAAGCCGGGCATAGGCAGGCGGCTTTGGACTTGCTGGAGAGCACGGGAGATTGTTTCCTGCGTTCGGATTTTCCGGGGCATTTCGTCGCCGGGGCCTGGCTGGTATCGCCGGATGGGAAACGGGTTTTGCTGAACCACCATAAATTCCTGGACCGCTGGCTGCAATTCGGCGGGCATGCGGATGGCGAGGTAAATTTGCTGCAGGTCGCCCTGCGTGAGGCCGAAGAGGAATCGGGAATTGCGGATATCGTCCCTGTCAGGCTGGAAATCTTTGATATCGATGTGCACCCCATTCCTGCCAACCCAAAAAAGGACGAGCCGTCGCATCTGCATTACGAATTGCGTTATCTGGTGCGGGCACCGGAAGGAAATTACGCCGAGGATTTTCATTTGGGTCCAGAGGGAAATACGCTAAAATGGTTTTCGGTCCAGGAAATCGCTGCCATGGGTTTTGAGGCTTCGGTCCAGCGCCTGGCCGATAAATGGCAGGCCTGGCTGGCGCAGCAAAAGCAGTAAGGGGTGATGGCGATGAATGAAGAAATCCTGCCCGTTTCCCCCGAAGAACAGGAAGCGCGCAACGTCCTTTTGCGCGGGAAAAAGCGCGGGCTGCAGATCGCGCTGGTCGTTTTGATGCTGGCCAGCATGGCGCCGCTGTATTTCCTGCAGAATTACGAACGCGCGAACCAGGAAAATATCCTGCTGGCCGGCGCCGGGATGACGGGGATGTTATTGCTGTGCCTGTTATTGTACGGGCATTTTTCCAAGCGTCTGGCGCGAGACATGGCGTCGTCTGAAAAAATCGTCGCAACCGGCCTTGTAACCCGTATCATGCTGAACCCACGCACCGGCGTGCGCCGGGCGCTTATGGTCGATACCGGAGGCTTGCCCATTACCCTGTCGATCCAGCAATTGCGCCGCCTGGCCGATGATGTCGGCGACCTGAATTTTATCCAGATCAACGATATGTTCCGCTTGGAATTCACGCCGCACGGACGGCATCTGATGCGGGCCGAACGGCTTTAATCTTTTCTTGCACAGTGGCCGGCACAGGCGTAGCTTTCAGGCATGGAAAGAAAACCTAAAAAACGTTCCCGCTATAACGCTGACCGGTTGCTCTACGAAGCTTTTTACGTGGCTTTGCGCAACAGCATGATCGTATCGATCCTGCCTATTGGCCTGTTCCTGTTTTTATGCGCCATTGAAGATTACGACATGAACCGGGGCTTCATGGCCGGCGTGCTCAGCGTCATTCAGGTGGTCTTCATCATCAGCTTTTTTATCAATTTTTTTTACTATGTCTTTTTTATCCGCCTGCGCAAAATTTACAGCTATGTGCTGGTGCTGGCGATTTCCTGCGGATTGACTTTTGCCATTTTCTTCAGTGATTACCGCGATATTCTGGGCAACCCGCACCAGGCGCTGATCGTTTCGGTCTGGTTCGTGCTTCTGGGGGTGATTATCATTGTCAACCGCACCGGCGATTGGCCTGGGGATAAAGAAACAAAATACGAAAAAGATACCTGGCTTTACCGCCATGCTCTGGCCGCCAACCCCCAGGATGATGAGGAAGACACCGAGGATCCTGAAGACCGATACAACCACAAATATGTCGATACCGATATCTATGCCAGCGACCCTTATGCCGATGAGGAAGACGCAGACGACAAGCCCAGACATTCCTGAAAAACTACCAAGAAAGCCACCAAGGGAGACGCAATTGACCGGACGCCAGATTGATTACCTGAATATCCTTTTGCTGGGGCTGGCTTTTGTCGTGGCCCTGCTGGTGCCCTTCGAGGCATTCCTGTTTTCCTATGCCGTGCTGGGCCCTTTGCATTACATCACCGAGATTTCCTGGCTGAACCAGCGCGATTTTTTCCTGTCCAAGCGCCGCCATGCCGCCTTTCTGATCCTGGCCTGTCTTGTGCTGTCGGCCCAGGCGATTTATTTCACGGTTTCGGGCCATTCCTTGGTCGATGAAATTCCCAAAGTGCATATCGGCGCCATCCTGAGCCTCCAGTTATTCCTGGGTTCTCTTTTGTTCCTGGCTTTTTTTACCACCTTTACCTTGCTCAAGACAAAAACCGCGACGAATTTCTATTCCTGGCTGCTCTTGATTGTGTTTATCGTGCTGGGGGCCCAGATTTACCTGCCTGACCAATATGCGATCTTCAGCCTGATGCTGCCGACATTGATCCATGTGTCGGTCTTTACGGCAATCTTTATCCTGTCAGGGGCCTTGAAACAAAATACGCCATCCGGCTATTTGGTCTTTGTTTTATATCTGGTGGTCTGCGCGTTGTTCTTTATTCCCGGCATTATTCTGCCCGTCGCCTCCCATATCAGCGATTACGGCCGCAGCGCCTATCTTGAAAGCGGTTTCGACCGGCTGAACCAGCGACTATTGGAGATGATGACCCCGGCCAGCCAGACTCCGGCCGAAGCAAAAGGCCAGATCGATATCCTGCAGCATCCTTTCGGCTTTCGCGTCCAGGCCTTTATCGCTTTTGCCTATACCTATCATTACCTGAACTGGTTTTCGAAAACGGGGATGGTCGGCTGGCACCGTTTGCCGAAAAAGCGGCTGGGCGCCATTCTGGCCCTGTGGCTGGCCAGCATGGCGGTATACGCTTATGATTACCGGGTCGGCCTTGCAGTATTGCTTTTCTTCAGCCTGCTGCACGTCATTTTGGAATTCCCGCTCAACCACAAAGTAATGGGCCAGGTCGCAGTCGACCTGCGCAAACGGCTTGATCTAAAGCGCTTTCGCGCTTAAATAAGGGCAACGGCGCCTCTGAGAGGGCCGATCAAAACATG
>JAQGJA010000004.1 GCA_028290805.1 Alphaproteobacteria bacterium | reverse complement strand
TAATTAAAGCCGATATTCTTGCCGGCCTGCAGGGTCTTGCCATACAGATCGACCGGCCAGTCCTTGAGCCAGCCTTCCCCGCCACTCAGGCGGATGATCAGGCGCGCCAGGGGAATATTGGCCGAAGTCGGATTGTTGAACTTGCCCGCGACTGAAAACATGCCTTCGCCTTTGGCGCTTACCTGAAGATCCTTGATGACCAGACCATGTGAAGGGGTTGCCACCGGGACATGGATCATCTCAAAAAACAGGGCGCTGGGTGGCCATGCGGCTACAAGATTACGGCGCAGGGCAATTGCCCCGCCAAGGGTCAGCGCCAACAGGATAATGGCCACGCTTAGGGAAACGGCGATCACCGTACCTTTAGAGGCACGGGATTCGCCAAAGGCAATCCGCGGGGCCTCTTCGCGGCGCGGCGCGGCGACCGGTTCTGGCGCCAGGCGGTATGAAGGCATGGAATCGGGTTCTGAATCAGGGTATTCAGTCCAGGTATGGGCGCAAGTCGTGCATTTGACGCGGCGTCCCTTTGGCCCGATGGCATCATCGGGCAGCTCGTATTGCGCATCGCAGGAGGGGCAGGTCAGGATCATGCCGTCATCATAACCGCAAGTAGCGCGTTAGCCAAGCCTCCAGCGCAGGCGATAAAATCGTGAACACCGCCAGGGCCAAAACGACTATGACCATTAAAAACAGCACATTGACCCCGACAAGCACAATCATCTGCACAGTCCAGAAACCTGTCCTTTGTGGCTTTCCGTTTTCATCCATGGCTTTATGATGGGCCAGCATGAAAACAGAAACAATCCATCTTGAGATCGAACAGACAGGCCAGCGCCTGGACATCGCCTTGTCGGAAAAATTTCCGGACATCTCACGCGCCCAGATCCAGGACTGGGTCAAAAAAGGCCTGGTCAAGGACGCCAAAACCGGCGAAGTGCTGAAAGGCTCGTTTAAGACTAAAATCCCTTTTGGCGTCACTGTGGAAAAACCAATCCTCCTCCCCTTTGCCCCGCCCCAGGCCGAAGAGCGGACAGAGGCTTTGGATATCGTTTATGAAGATGATTATCTTTTGGTCATTAACAAACCGACCGGTCTTACTGTCCATCCGGGTGCAGGCCAGCATAACGGCACGCTGGTCAATTTATTGCTCGGCCATACCAATGGCGCCTTGTCGGATATGGGCAGCCATGAACGCCCGGGCATCGTCCATCGTCTGGACAAGGACACAAGCGGGCTTCTGGTCGTGGCAAAGACCAATGCGGTGCATGTCAGGCTGGCGGAATCGCTGCAGGCGCGGACGATGAAACGCATTTACCGCGCGCTTGTTTTTCACATTCCCAATCCGCGCGATGGCACGATCGAAGGCATGATCGGGCGCGACCCAAGAAACCGCCAGCGCATGGCCCTGGTCACCCAGAATGGCAAGGAAGCAACCACGCATTACACCACGCTGAAGCAATACGGGCTGGATTTTTCCTTGGTGGAATGCCGTTTGGAAACGGGGCGCACGCATCAGATCCGGGTGCACATGGCCTCAATCAATTGTCCCGTTGTCGCCGACCCGCTTTATGGCGGACGGCATCAGCGCCGGCGCAAGATGCTGATCCCGGAAGTTATCGCCGCTATTGCCGCCCTACCGGGCCAGGCCTTGCATGCGCATGAATTGATTTTCCCGCATCCAGTTACCAACCAAGAAATGCATTTTACCGCGCCATTGCCGGCACCGCTGCAAAATCTTTTGGATGTTTTAAGCCGCGTCTAAAGCCTCATCGCTCTTGCCAGGTTTTGCGGCGTTCGCAGGATTACCCAGATAGGTTACCTCGCTGCCCCATTTGGTCACCAGTTCTTCCTGGTATTCCTCCAGGCTTTTAATGCGCGCCTCGGCCTTGCGCCGCATCAGCCCGCTTATCAGATAGGGCACGAAATAAAACAGCAGCCAGCCGAACCCTGCCGGAATAAGTACCATGAGCAGCATCAAAGGCTGGGTCATAATTTCCAAGGCGCGGGGCGATGTATGCGGCCCGTGCCATAATTTCAGCAAAGCCGGGAACATGCCCGCGACATTCATCGCCAGAACGGTCGCGCCCAGGTCGCGGGCTTTCGACGTATCGGCGATATAAGCCGCTGCCGTCGGGATAAGCCCTATCATGATCACAAGCGTGGTCGGCAAAAGCTTGACCGCCATCAGGGCAAAGATAAGGGCCAGGACCACGCTGCCCATGCGGTTGGATTTTTTCGGTTTCGGTGCGCCTGCTTTACTAATTTTGATTTCTTTTGCCATCTCACATGCCCGATCTGGAATAATTGAAAACAAAGGTGCAGACGATGATCACTACGGAGATAACAATCGAAAGGATCAACGCATATTGGTGCCCCGTTTCAAAGCCGAAATTCTTATTCGTCTCTAATTCATAGCGGATCTTTTCGCGCTCGCGGCCAAAGGCATAATGCCTTTGACCGGCCTGGACGAAAACCTGTTCGTCTTTTTTCACTTTCTGCGGATTATCCACCAAAAGCAGCAGCCGCGTCAGGCTGCCGGTTTTCGCTTCTTTGGGAATGTTCTTCACAATTTCCTTTTTCAGGGCAAGATTCTTGAAGCGCTGCGCGATGATTTCCGCCTCGCTGCTCAACCACTGGCAGAGATTTTCCAGCTTTTGAATCCCGTAATGTTTTTGCAATTGCTGGTACAACGTCAATAACGCCAGGCTGCGCCTTGTGCCCTCACTGCTGCCTTCCAACAGGTTTAAAAAACCGGCATTGTCATGCATGTCGTGCACCGTGATGAACGAAGCAATATGCCGGTCCAGCGGCTTTTCGCCTTTGTGCTTTTCGGCGATACTGTCCAGCGCATAAAGCAGGAATTCGCAATCAGGCACATAACATTCCCTTAACAGGTCGCTGAGGCAGGGCATATCGGGCGCAAGCTCGTATAAACAGCGCTCCATGCCATTGGTAAGGCCGCGGCGGCTGACGGTTTTGGCCATAACGTCGAACTGGTGCGATATGCTGCTTTGGGAAGGCGGTATGAAATCCTGGTGCGACATCCAGACGGAAACAAAACGCTCGCGCAGGATTTCACCAAATTCCTGGAAGGACTGGCCCGTCATCATGGTAAAACCCAAAAGATAGCCGATCCCGCCAGGCATTGTCTTTAAATTTTTATAGCGTATCGGCGCCGGCGGGTCCAAAGCCATGCTGACAAAACACAATAAACGGTCCTCAAAGCCGGGACCCATTCCGGCTGAACCGGCGCGGCTGACGGCCGCCGATACCTGGTCGGCCATGGTCTGGTCGCCCAAGGAACGCTTGATCCATTTCGACAACATGCCGGACTGGATCATTGATACGGCTTCGGGCACATTGCCGTGCAGATCCATGGCCAAAAGGCGGCAGCGTATATATTTCTTGCCATTGAATTCCAGCATGCGCTGGGCTTTCAAAGGAACCGAAGATTGCTTTGGCGAAATCCGGTTGCCGTCCAGCCAGGTGGCCAGCTGGTTAATCGTCCAGCGCTGCATGGCTTCATCATTCAAGGTGCCGCGCAAAAATTCCGACAATCCGGGCGACAGGCGCAGGCCATCCGTCAACACGGCATAGCTGCTGCGGTTGATTTTTTCTTCGATGATATCAGGTCCCGTATGCCCTTCCATCGGGTTTGATCCGCGCACCAGCACGGCAACTGTAACCCCAAAAGCATAAATATCATCCGAAGTCAGCCCAAGGCCCCGCCCCCCGGGATCGGCCATGCCGCGCTCGATCGTTTCATAAAAGACAGGCTGGTTGATGCCGGGAGCCGCCGAGGCGCATTCGCCCAGGATGACTTCGGTGTTTTCCTTGTCGGCCAGGAAAATATTGTCGGGGCGGATATTGCCATGGAACAATCCGCGATCGGACATGGCACGCAAGGCCGTAAATACAGGGCGGATGATATCGCGGCGGATCACATCTTCGGACAAAGCCTCGCGGCGCTGGACGAAACGCTGCAACAGCGGCGTGCCGGCGGGCTTGCGATAGATCAGGACGTAACGCTGTTTCTGGTCCTGGGCCCACAAAACGACATTAGCCGCGCGCAGGATCATCAGCCCTGCAATTTCGTTGCCCAACCCGACGGCAATCACATCCTTGCGCGAGGGATAGCGTTCCTTGACCACAATGGCGACATGGTCGTTGAGCCCGGTATCCAAGTTGATGCATTCAAAGGCTTCTGCATATAAATGCTCAAAGACGTTAAGCGGCCGTGTCGGGTTTATCTCGAAACGCCCGATTACGACCTTGTTTTCCGCAGCCGTGCTTTTCCGCCGATGCAAGGCATCAGCCGTCTCAGGCGTGGCAACGGTGGGATTGACCATCGGGTTCATTCCTTTTCTTCCTTATTATTAAGGTACAGGCAGGAAATAAACGGTTAATTCGGGGTTGGAGCGGTCAGCCTTAACCCTGCATCACTTCATTATAAGCCCATTCGATCCAAGGCAGCATCGCCTGGATATTATCGGTATCAACCGTGCCGCCGCACCAGATGCGCAGGCCTAAAGGCGCGGTCTTATACGATTTAATGTCATAGGCGGCTTTTTCCTGTTCCAGCATAGAAACGATCTTGTCGACTTTTTTCTGCTGCTGTTCGGCCGGAAGGCCGGTAAAGGCAGTATCCACGAATTGCAGGCAGATCGAGGTTTTGGAACGGATCGCCGGATCATGCGGCAGATAATCGATCCAGGATTTATGCTGGGACAGCCAATCCTCGACCGCCCCAGCATTGCGATTGATTCGCGCATGGACTTCGTCCAGACCGCCGATGCTTTCCATCCAGCGCAAGGAGTCGAGCGCATCGGCCACGCACATCATGGATGGCGTGTTGATCGTAACCCCGTCAAAAAACGGCCAGTTGATCCCATTCTCGTCGCGCAATTGAAAAATTTTCGGCATCGGCCAGCTGGGGCGGTATTCCTGCAGGCGCTGCAAGGCTTTTGGGCTCATCACGATCATGCCGTGCTGGGCCTCGCCGCCCATGCTTTTCTGCCAGGACCAGGTCACGACATCCAGTTTTTCCCACAGAATATCATAAGCAAACACCCCCGAGGTCGCATCGCAGATCCGCAACCCTTTGTCGCCCGCCGGAATGGCATCGCCGTCGGGAATGCGCGCGCCGCTGGTCGTGCCGTTCCAGGCAAAAACCGCATCCCGGTTCGGCTGCATCATATTTAAATCAGGCAATTCGCCATAAGGCGCTTCAAAGGCGCGGGCATCGGGCAGACGCAATTCGGTCATGATATCGTTCAGCCACAGCCAGCTGAATTGCTCCCAGGCGAAAACATCGACGCCAATGCCCGGCGCGCCCAGTAAATTCCACATCGCCAGCTCCACCGCGCCCGTATCGGATGCTGGGGTGATGCCGATTTTATAATCGGCCGGAATGCCCAGCAAACGATGGGTAAGATCGACCAGCTCTTTCAGCTTCTTTTTGGCCGGGCCCGAACGATGCGATCGCCCCAAAAGTTCCGTGTCCAGATTGCCAAAGGCCCAGCCCGGACGCTTGGCGCAGGGGCCGGAGCTGAAACTGGCGTTTTTGGGAAGCATGAGGGGTTTAGTGGCCATTGTTTTCCTCTTTTTATTAGACCTTATACTCCAGGCCCATCGCGCGATAACGCTCAGGGTCTTCCAGCCAGGCATCGCGGACTTTGACGAAAAGCTGGAGGTGGACGGGGACTTCGAACTGGTCGCGCATGTCTTTGCGCGCGGCGGTGCCGATGGCTTTGATCCGCGCGCCTTTATGGCCCAGGACGATGGCGCGCTGGCTTTCGCGCTGTACATAGATGGTCTGTTCGATCAGCCATTTTTCCGGGTTGCTTTCGTCGAATGTTTCCGTCTCGACCGTGCAGGAATAAGGCAGTTCCTTGTGCAATTGCAGGAAAATCTTTTCCCGCGTGATCTCGGCCGCCAAAAGGCGCATCGGCAAAGTGGTGATCTCGTCTTCGGGGTAAAGAAAAACGCCTTCCGGAATTTTCTCGATAAAATACTGCATCAGATCCGGCACACCGTCATTATTCAGGGCGGCGATCATGAAGATTTTTTCAAAAGGAAATGCCTCGTTGAATTCATGCGCCAGCACGATTAGGCGGTCTTTTGGAATAAGGTCGATCTTGTTCAAAACAAGCGCTACCGGTTTGGTATTCCCCTTCAGCCCGTCCAAAATCCGCTGCGTATCGCCCAGCGGATTCTTGCGCGACACATCGACAAGAATGGCGACCGCATCGGCGTCTTTCACGCCTTCCCAGGCCGCATGCACCATCGAACGGTCCAGGCGTTTTTCCGGGGCGAAAATCCCTGGCGTATCGATAAAAATAATCTGGGAATTTTCATGCATCGCAATGCCGGTCACCCGCGTGCGCGTTGTTTGCACCTTTGGCGAAACAATGGCGACCTTTGCCCCGACCAGTTGATTGATCAGCGTCGATTTGCCCGCATTAGGCGCGCCGATCAAGGCAATAAAGCCGCAGCGTTGAGGCGTGTCGTTCTTATCCATGCGTGGTCCTTAAATAATCGATCAGGCTGCGCGCGGCCAGTTTCTGGGCTGCTTGTTTTGATTTGCTTTGTGCCTGCTGGGAAGGGTAATCGCTTACTTTGGCCTCAATCACAAATATCGGGTCATGATCGGGTCCGCTGCGTTCCAGCACTTTATACACCGGCAATGGCAAGCCTCGCGCCTGGGCCCATTCCTGTAAAGCGCTTTTGGCATCCTCAGGTGGCAGATCGGCCACGCGGATCAGCTCTTCCCAATGAGAACGGATGAATTTCTCCGCCACCGCAAACCCGCCATCCAGGTAAAGGGCAGCAATCAATGCTTCGACCACATCGGCCATCATGGATTTCGTCGGTTTCTGGTTGGCGTAGTGCATATGATCGGAAACGCACAGCGCACAGGCAACCTTTTCCAAAGCACCTTGTTTGACCAGCGTGCTGTGGCGTTTGGCCAAAGCACCCTCTTCTTCATTCTTAAAGGCAGTGAACAGCATATCGGCGATCACAAAGCTCAGGATCCGGTCGCCCAGGAATTCCAGCCGCTCATACGAGGCAGGCCCTGCGCTGCTATGGGTCAAGGCGCGTTTCAGCAATTCCTTGTCGGCAAATTCGTGACCCAGTTTTTCTTCCAGGGGGCTCATCAGACGATTTTTTTCAGGAACCGCTTGAACCGGGCAAATTCCGGCCATTTCCACACCTCCCAAATCTGGGCTTTTTCATCCAGCGAGAAAAAGATATTCTCGGCACGGCCTACCAAATTCTCCGTCGGAACGAAGCCGACTTCCTCCATGACGCGGCTATCTTGCGAGCCGTCGCGGTTATCGCCCATCATGAAATAATGATCGGCGGGCACATGGTAAATATCGGTGCTGTCCAAGGGCCCTTTATCGGATTCCTCGATGATGTCATGGTCGTGCCCGCCGGGCAGTTCCTCGCGATAGCGTTTATAGGTGACATTCTTGTTATCTGGCACGGAAAAGGCTTCATATTCGCCTAAGAAAATCCGGTTCACCATATTATGATTGATATAAAGCCGCCCTGCCTTCATCTGGATCGTATCGCCAGGCAATCCGACCAGGCGCTTGATGTAATCGAT
>JAQGJA010000116.1 GCA_028290805.1 Alphaproteobacteria bacterium | reverse complement strand
CCGAGCCGATTTCGAACAAGGCGGCCTGGTCCATTTTGCGGTCGGCATTGCGTTTGGCCGCATCCAGTAAATTAGGCAATTGCGCATGGCGCATGATGGAAAGGTCAACACTGATCGGATTAGCAACGCGGGCGGTCTTGCGCGGCGGATTGGAAAATTGCGTCGGATAGGAAAACACGTCATGCGCGCGTTGCGACAGAAACGACCAGCTCACCACTTCACTTAAACCGCGCACGGCGCACAGGCGGCGCAGATCGGCCAGGCGTTTCTGCATCTCGTTCAGCGCCGGTTTCGGCACGGCCTCGTCGCTGCGCACACTGACCGGCGGAATGGCGTCGTATGATTTCAGGCGCAGGATTTCCTCGACCAGATCGGCGGCACCATCGATATCGTTGCGCCAGGCGGGCGGGGACACATCCCACAATCCGTTATCGCGCTCATTGATGCCAAAGCCCAGCTTCATCAGGTTGTCCATCTGTTCGGCACGCGGCACGTCAAGGCCGCCCAGATTGCGCACCGTGTCGGTGGAAAAAACGATATTGCGCTGCCAGTGCGGTTCGTTCCCCGCCACCAAGACATGGCTTGGCTCACCGCCACAAAGATCCAGGATCATGCGCGTAGCAATCTCGATCCCTTCGTCACACGAGGATGGATCAATGCCGCGCTCGAAACGGTATTTGGCGTCAGAGTCGATGCCGAATTCCTTGCCCGTCCGGCGGATAAACGAAGGGGTAAAATAGGCCGATTCCAGAAAGACATTGACGGTGCCGTCGCTGCAGCCCGTTTCCAGCCCGCCGATCACGCCGCCCATCGCCTGGGGGCCGTTCTTGTCGGCCACGACAATCGTATGATCGTTCAACACGCGTTCGTTGTTTTTAAGGTCCAGGAATTTTTCTTCAGCGTGCGCCAGGCGTACGGTGATATCCCCATGCAATTTATCGGCATCGAAAACATGCAAGGGGCGGTTCAGCCCGATGCACATATAATTGGTAATATCGACCAAGGCAGAGATCGAGCGCGAACCGATCGCGGCCAGATAATCCTGCAGCCATTTCGGGCTGGGCCCGTTTTTCACGCCGCGGATCATGCGGCCCATGAAAATGGGACAGGCTTTTTTATCGTCGATATGCACGCGGATGGGCGAGTCAAAACCGCCCGGCACGGGTTGCAAAGGCAGCGGCTTCAGCCGCCCCAATCCGGCGGCGGCCAGATCGCGCGCAATGCCGTAAACCCCTGCCGCATCGACGCGGTTGGGGGTCAGGTTGATCTCGATCACCGGATCGGTAAAGCCCATATATTTGGCAAAATCCTCACCCACCGGTGCATTATCCGGCAATTCGCGGATGCCCGCCGATTCTTCGGACAGTTTCAGTTCCGCATCCGAACAGATCATACCGTTGCTTTCAACACCGCGGATCACGGTTTTTTTCAGCACCATCCCATTGGCCGGAATCGTCGTGCCGGGCAAAGCGAAAACCACATTGATCCCCTTGCGCGCATTGGGCGCGCCGCAGACGACCTGCAACTGTTCTTTGCCCGTATTCACCAGGCATTGCTTTAACCGGTCGGCATTTGGATGCTGGTCGGCCTCGGCGATATGTGCGATGACAAAGCCTTTATACATCTCGGCCCGGTCAGTGACGCTTTCGACCTCCAGCCCCAGCGAAGTTAATTTATCACAGACCTGCTCCAATGTCGCATGCGTATCGAGATATTCTTTAAGCCAGTTCAGGGTAAATTTCATTGAGGTGTCTTTTTGTAAGTATTGATGATATTTGACAGGATTTCAGTGCTGATTCCGGCACGAGCCACAGGCAAGGACAAGGTTGTTGTATCTAAAATATTGCCAGATTTATTTACAAGCCTCACATCGACATTATTTAAATGGTTTTGAGGCCTTAGTCGATTCGTGGGGCCAGATGTTGTGGGACTAGGTCTAGCAAAAGCAATATCTTCCCACAGGATTAATTTTTTACCTTTAACAAGGCCGTCAGCAGTTAAAGAAAAGAGGGGATGCTTGTTCGATAACTGGACTAAAAGGAGCAGCAACATAATTGAAATAATGCAGAGCAGGACAATGATGCTGATCGAGTTCAATGGCATGATTTTGAAGAAAACAAACGCTGCAAAGCTGACTAAAACCACGAAGATGCGCATGATCATCATGCGTTTCAAATAAACGGGACTTGAATAAAATTCGATTGGCAAAGGTGGAGTGACATCCCCATGGCGTTGTTTCCACTGTGAGGTCGGATCGAAATGTTCTTTAAGCCAGTTCAGGGTGAATTTCATTTTTTATGCCATTTGGTTATAGAGCGCACTATGTAAGTTATATCGTTTTTTGGTATAGCTTATCCAATAAAGTAGTTGCTTCATTATACATTGATGCAGCTCCTTCAATAAGCTCAAATTCTTTTGCAATACACTCAAACATATTATCGTGTAATGTTAAAATATAATGTTTTTTGGCTTCCCACTTACTTTCTGAATAATAAGGGTGAATTTTTTCT
>JAQGJA010000107.1 GCA_028290805.1 Alphaproteobacteria bacterium | reverse complement strand
TCCAGACCGGCAAACCTGCCCCCGATTACAGCTTTACCGATATTAGTGGCACCAAATATAACCTGGCCCAGTTCAAGGGACAAAAAACCGTCGTGCTGGAATGGACCAATCCCGGCTGCCCTTTCGTCCAGAAATTCTATAAGGCCGGCGAGATGCAGCGTGTGCAGCAGGAAGCTTTAAAGGACACACAAGTTGTCTGGTTTTCCATCAATTCCAGCGCCGAAGGCAAGGAAGGCTTCCTGACCGAAGCCCAGGCAAAGGATTTCATCGCCAATAATAACGGCCATGCCAGTGCCTATGTTCTGGATCATTCGGGCAAATTCGGCAAGTTATACGGCGCGAAAACCACACCGCATATGTTCGTCATCGCCAAGGACGGCACGCTGGCCTATCAGGGCGCGATCGACAGCATCAAGGGTTTTGACCCCGCCGATATCAAAAAAGCCGATAATTACGTGCTGAAAACCCTTGCCGCCCTCAAAGAAGGCAAACAACCCGCCGTCACCAGCACCGAGCCCTATGGCTGCAGCGTGAAATACGGCGACTAATGTTTATTACATTGCTGAACCGGTTCTTCGCCGACATCATCAATAATATCGTCGATATCCTGTTCCACTGAAAACCGCCCGAAGGGCGGTTTTATCGCTTGGCCTTCTTGCACGGATAGGCGCTGTACAGCGCCATCGCCACGCCCGGGGCGGCGATAAAATCCTGGTGCTCGCTGTGGCGCAGGATGTAGTTGTAAACGATCAGGCGGATCTGGCCCATGGTCAGCTCGCGCGGCAGGCAGAAATCGACGCTGGGGGCGGCGCGCAGGCTGCGGATCAGATTGTGGTAATCGATGATCCCGGCGATATAGCTTTGGCAGGCGAACTGGTTGTCGGCTTTTTCGGTATTGCTGCATAACAAAGCAAGATTCCGGCCGGTCATCATTGCCCCCTGCACGGCGCGCGCGGGCCTTGACGTCAGCAATGCGGCGGACAGAAACAGCGCCAATACGGGTAAAAGGATGATTTTTCGCATCGTCATGGTGTAATCTTTTACGCTATGCTTGCCAAGATGTTTATGAAAGCCCCGATAATGATGATGAAACGAACAATGTGCGCCGTTTTTCCGGCCTTGCTTCTGGCGATGCTGCTTTGCCCCGCTTTGGCGCAAGCCGCCGCCCAGGCCCCGGCCCAGAACTTCACCCTCTCCTATGCCGTCTATGCTGGCGGGTTTCATGCGCTGGATACCGAGATGCGCTTTGCCTTGTCCAGCCGGGATTACAAACTGGTGATGGAGGCCAGGCCCTATGGCGTGATCGGCTCGCTTTTGCCCTGGGCGGGAAGCTATACCACCAAGGGGCATATCGCCAATAATGTTTTTATCCCCGATACGCATGATAAAACCAGCCGCTGGAAAGAGGATAATTCCCAGGCTTCTTTTGTGTACAGGAACGGTACGCTGGTCTCGCTCAGCCGGGCTGAACTGGAACAAGGGAAAATGCGCCGGGAAAATATCGCCCTTGATCCCGCTTTTCACAAAAACAGCGTCGATATTTTAAGTGGTGCCTTACAGCTTTTGGGCCAGGCGACGCGCACCGATAATTGCAGTGCAGCGCCCGTCATTTTTGACGGGAAACAGCGTTTCACCCTGAAATTTACCGATAAAGGCACGGAAAAACTGAACGCGAATAATTACAATATCTTCAGCGGCACGGCGCGCATCTGCGAGGTCGAGATGATCCCCGAACGCGGTTTCCCGCGCAAGCCGCGCGGTTATCACAAGATCCAGGAAGAGGCCCGCACCAAAGGCCAGCTGCCGCGCGTCTGGCTGGGGCGGCTTTGGAATGGCGGGCCTTATGTGCCGGTCAAGATGCTGGTCAAATCAGAATATGGCGCGGTGTTCCTGCACATTCGCAACGTTGCACGATAATCGCATGAGCACGAAAGAACCGTTATTTTCGATCATCACCGTTGCAACGGATGACGCGGCGGCCTTACGCCTGACCGGCAAAAGCCTGGGGCTGCAATTGGATGCGCCCCTATTCGAATGGCTGGTTGTGGGGGGGGAAATTCCCATTGATCTTCCTGGCGATCTTGAAATCGGTGACGCGCGCATACTTCCTTCGGAACAAGGTTTATATAAAGGCCTGAATGGGGGAATAGAACAGGCCAAAGGCCGCTATCTCTGGTTCATCAAGCCAGGCGATTGTATCGCCGATTCCTATACGCTGCGTGTCCTGGCGCGGGAAATTCAAAGCAATCTGGGCCCTGAAATCCTTTATGGCGACGGGCGCAAAAACGGCGTTTTACAGCACGGGCGCAACCTGCACCGCTATCAATGGGGCATGCCCATTCCCTTTCCAGCCATGCTGGCGCGGCGCAATGCGGTTGGCGATCTGCGTTTCGACCCTGCGTTGGAGACCAGTGCAGAATATCATTTCCTGCTGGCCCTGCTGGCGCGCAGCACGCGGCAGCATTATTTCCCACGCGTGATTTGTGATTATGCAGGCGATGGCATCGCGCCGGAAAGATTGAACCAGGCTTATCATGATATACGCCGCGATTTTTTGCAGATGAATAAATGGCGCAACAAGGCGATGTATTATTTAAACGCGTTGCAGCTTTATTTGCGCCGTGTTTTTAAAAAACGATAAGGCTTGCTATTCCCGAAGCAATCCCAGGCATAATTCATCAAAGGCCTTTACCGCCTTGTCGAAAGAAATGGATTCGGCGGCGTGGATGGCATTGGTCTGGGCTTCGGCAAACTCGTCTTCATTGACGGCATAATTAATGATGGCTTCGGCGATCAGGAATTTTGCCTTGGGGTCCATGCCGTCAATAACTGCACCCGCTTTGTAATCCCTGATCAGTTTTGCCTGGGACGATTTTGGCGAGCCCAGATAAATACAGGGACGGCCAAGGCCAAGGGCCGAATTGATTTTGCTTGGCGCAACCAGGCCCGCCGCTTCGGGGACCAGTGTGGCCATGTGCAGGTCGCCGGCCAAAAGCATGTCGATGAATTTATCGCGCGGCTGGGCGCGGATGAAATGCACATTGTTCAGCATCAGGGCATCGATGCGGTCGCGCACTTCGGTAAATTTGGGGCCGTCCCCGGCAAAGATGAAACGGATCGGATGGGGCGAACGCCCGACGATATTGATGGCATCAATGATGGGTCCAAATTCATGCACCATGCCGAAATTGCCCGAATATAAAACGGTGAACATGCCTTCGAGCACATAGGGATTTTGCGAATCGTGCCGCACGGGTTTCTTTTTATCCAGCAAGGCCGATTGTACATCGGGCCAGTTGGGAATGACCACGATCTTGCCCGGCACGCTCAGCGAAGGGCGGATGATATCGGCCATGTCCTGGCCAATGGCCACGATACGGTCCTGGCGGCACAGGGCCCAATGGGCGATGCCTTCCAGCATGTTCTGCACCACCGGAATGCTGCGCCCCGTCACGGTCAGCAATTCAGGATAAAGATCATGTACCCAGTGCACCGTGCGGGTGCCCTTGAAAAAGCGCAGAAACGCGGTGATCAGCGCCGACATGGGCGGATCGGTCACGGTCAGGGTGACATCGGCGCGGCCCATAAACAGCGCCCGGAAAAACAGCGCCCAAAGCCAGAAAAAATATTGCAGCACTGAAGGCTTGCCCTCGAGCGAGCCGAAAGGCAGGCGGGCCACCCGGATATTGGCATGCAGATTAGGCGGCGACACATTGCGGCCCTTATTGGTCAGCACTGTGATGCGCCAGTTCTTTTGCGCGAGCCCCTGGCATAATTCCATCAGCCGCAGCCCGCTGGCCCCCGTATCGGGCGGAAAGACGCGGTTAATGACAAGAATATGGCCTTTTTGCGACATGACGGGACCTTTGGTTTATAATGGGCCTGAGTATAGCGCCAAATCAGGCGGTTTTAAAGGGCAGGATGTTTATGGCTGGCGGCTTTGGAATGAGACCGAGCTTCCTTGAAAATGGAGAAATATGCCCCATCTTAAGTCAGGATAATCCAGTAGTAAATCGAACATGAACGTATATAAACGTTGACAATACACTAAAAGAACATAGAGTAGAATAAACCAAGGAGGACAGTATGACATTCAAAAGACTGATTAATGGGTTTCGCGATTTTCAAAACGAATATTTCAAAAGCGATTCCGACCTGTTCGAAAAACTGGTCAATGATGGCCAGTCCCCTGAGGCTTTGGTCATTGCCTGTTCCGATTCCCGCATCGACCCCGCTATCCTGACCCGTTCCGAGCCTGGCGATATTTTTTCCGTCCGCAACGTGGCCGCCATGGTCCCGCCTTATACGGCCGATACCCGCTATCATGGCACCTCGTCGGCGATTGAATATGCCGTTAAAGCCCTGAAGGTCAAATATATCATCGTCATGGGCCACCAGCATTGCGGCGGCATCCGCGCCTTGGCCCAGTCCCCCGACACCGAGGAAGACGAGGACAGCTTTATCCAGCAATGGATCAGCATCGGCCGCCGCGCCCGCAAGGCCGTCCATTCCATCCTGGAAGACAGCAGCGAAGACGAACAACTCCGCGCCTTGGAACAATCCTCGATCCTGGTTTCCCTGAATAATCTGCTCAGCTTCCCCTGGGTCCGCGAAGCGGTCGAGGCGGGTCACCTGCATCTGCATGGCTGGTATTTCGATATGACGCATGGCAAATTGCTGGGCTATAATCCCGAAACCATGCATTTCGAAGATATCCTGAAAAGCCAGAATCTGCCCGCCATTTCAACCAGCCACGCCTATGGCTATGGCTGCGAAAGCGTCACTTTGGCCCTGCCGCGTTTTTTGAATCAATTGCGCGACACGCCCTTGCCGGAGGCCACCCTCGAAAAAAAGCCGCAACGGAATAGGCTGCCGCTGAAAGACCGCCTCAAGCAGTTCGCCTGCACCTGCGCCGCCTCCAGCACCATGGGCCTGGAAGAAATCTCCCCGCTTATCGCCGCGGGTCTGGTTTAATTTAAACCGTCTCTCAAGCCGGATCATTGCCGCCGACGACTGCGCGGCGCAAAGCCTGGGCATAGCCGTAATGCAGGGCTTCGTGCGCGGCGATCATCACCAGCGCATCCTGGATCGAGGCGACCTCGACCCCGTTGCCCAGGGTAAAGGCTTCGAAACCAGCAAAGACGCCGTCGTCGAAATCCTTGTCCAATTGCGCCATGGAACTTTCCGAAACCTGTTTCAGCTCTTCATATTCCTCGGCCGAAAGCGGTCTTTGCGGCCGCGTGTCTTTTTTATACAAATCGATCAGCGCATCGGCGACGACGGGCGCATTCTGCGAGCGCTTGTAACAGATCGCCTGTTGCACCGCGATCACATGGCCCAGTTGCCAGACCAGGTTATTGTTGAACCCGGGCGGAATCGTGTTGATCTGTTCCAGCGATAATTCACCCAAAAGGGTGAGCAGCAATTTGCGGAACGCCGCGGTCAGTTCGATTTCCTTGCGCATCCTATTTCAGCTCATAGACGCTGTTCAGGTAATCGTAATATTTTTCGTCCTCATCGGCGAACAGCTCGCGCCCCTCGCCCATATAGGCATCCATCAGGCGTTCAGCCGCGGCATCCTTGTTGCCCAGTTCATATTCACATTGCCCCATGCGCAAGAGGATGGGCGGCGAATCCTCGGCATCCGGGCATTCCAAAGCTTTTGAAAACGCCTCGCGCGCTTTCGCAAAATCATCCATCAGGAAGTACGATTCCCCTAAGGACGCCAAAAGCCAGATCGACACTTCCCAATCCTGGAAAGGCTGGGGCACCAGGGCAAAAGCGGTTTCAAACTTCGCCGCCGCCGCCTCATAGGCCCCGTCATCCAAAAGATCATTCCCGGCATCGCCCAATTGGTCGATCTGGTCAAAAGTCAGCTGGTCCATTTCCTCGCGCGGGAGGTCGGTATCGTCTTCATCCAGCGTATCCGGCATTTTCTGGTCGGTCATTTTGCATTCCTTATCGGGTTGAATTCATATGCCCCATCCTAGGCCCGGGGCAAGGAGCGGTCCAGAAAAACTTTGCCTGCTTTTCCCTTATTGCAATGTAAAGGCGCAGACAAGATCGATAATTTCCCGCTGCTTTTTCAAGTTTTCGGCCAGATACATCGTCAAAGGATGCGGCGCGTCGGGAATGACCACAAATTCCCGTCTGGCGGCATTGACGCTGTATTTTTTGAACAGGGCCGTGACGTTCGGCGGAAT
>JAQGJA010000194.1 GCA_028290805.1 Alphaproteobacteria bacterium | reverse complement strand
CGTGTCGCCATGGCGCATGTCACCTTTGAACCAAGCGCGCGGACGGCATGGCATACGCATCCGCTAGGCCAGACCCTGATCGTCACCTTTGGCCTGGGCCGGGTCCAGCGTAAAGGCGGGCCGATTGAAGAAATCCGCCCCGGCGATATCGTCTGGTTCGAGCCGGGCGAAAAACACTGGCACGGCGCCAGCGCCGATACCGCGATGAGCCATATCGCCATCCAGGAAAAACTGGACGGTTCCCCAGTCGATTGGCTGGAGCATGTCACGGACGAAGAATATCAAAACAAGGAGAAACAACATGACCAGCAATAAAGTCTGGATGATTACAGGCGCCGGACGCGGGATGGGCGTGGATATCGCCAAGGCAGCATTAGCCGCAGGGCATAAAGTCGTCGCTACGGGACGCAATACAGGCAAGGTTGTCGAAGCTCTTGGTGAATCCGATAAGCTGCTGGTGGCCAAGCTGGACATCACCAAGCCAGCTGAGGCAGAGATTGCCGTTAAAGCAGCGGTTGACAAATTTGGCCGCCTGGATGTGCTGGTCAATAATGCAGCGAATTTTTACGCGGGATTCTTTGAAGAATTGTCATCCGAACAGATGGAGCAACAATTATCGACGAGCCTTATCGGTCCGATGAATGTTACCCGTGCCGTTCTACCGGCAATGCGCAGGCAGCGTTCAGGTTTGATCATGACAATCTCATCAACGGCAGGTCTGATAGGATTTGAGTTTGGTACCGCTTATGCCGCGTCTAAATTCGGCCTTGAGGGCTGGATGCAATCGTTGCAGGCCGAAATCGAGCCCTTTGGCATTAATACCATCACTGTTAATCCCGGCTTCTTCCGCACAGAACTTCTTACGAAGGAGTCCACAAATTTTGCAGAGCAAACCATTGACGATTACAACGAGCGCAGAGCCCAGCAAATGGAATTCTGGCAAGGTTATAACGGGCAGCAATCCGGCGATCCGGCAAAGCTGGCCCAGGCCCTGATTCAAATCTCAAGCGAGCAAAAGCCTCCTCGCCGCTTTATTGCAGGGGCCGATGCCGTCGATACGGCAGAACAAGTGGCGGCAACACTTAAACAGCAGACTGACGCCTACCGGGATTTGTCAGTTTCACTTGCATATGACGAGGTATAAAAGGGATTAGACAGGACACAGATATTGTTTTAATTGGAGCCAGCTCAATCGGCCAATCCACCGCACAGCGTTGTCGGCGCGCGACAGGGAAAGCCATCTCGCTTAGTAACCAGGCATTATCCACGCCGCAGCATTTCGGACAGTGCTAAGCAACACCTCCCCGCTTATGGACGCGGAATTTCAGCAACGCCTTTCTGCACGCTGCTTGCGGCATCTTCAATTTTCTGCTTTGGCGCATTCAGGCCGGTCGGTTTCTGGGTATAGGTTTCGCCGTTGATCTTGGTGCCGGATTTGGCATTGATCTCGGTTTCCTGCACATCGATTTCAGCGCCCAGGCGGGACATGCCGATCTGGCCGCCGCCGCTGACGGTTGTCTTTTTATCGACCCCGCCTTTGGCATTGATCGTCGCCGTGCCATCGGCATTCGCCTTGGTGCCTTCGAAGGATGTTTTGCCGCCGGATTCGATATTCAGATTGCCGCCGCTATTCGTGGTTGCGCCGTCATACTGCACGCCGCCGCCGATGCCCGCATCGCCGATACTGGCAGCGCCGCCGGAACCGACCCCGCCGCTGAACGATCCGTCAATCGAAGAGGATTTAGCGGCATCGAATGTGACATCGCCGCCTGCCTTGACCGAGGTGTCGCCCTTGCTGTCCATCTTCGTGCCTTCAAAGGTGGCATTGCGGCCCGAATTGACTTCGATTTCTCCCGCCTTGACCGAACCACCCGTTTTGCTCGTCGAGGTGCCGCCTGCGATATGGGCCGAGATACCCATTTCGCTGCCGTTTTCCGCTTTGTCGCCGCCTTTGGCCGCCTTGGTCTTGCTCAGGCCGAGGCTGCCGCCGACATCCAGCGAGTCCGATGTATCGGTCTTGGCTTTAAAGTTGACATCGCGTTTGGCGTCAATTGAGGTTTTACCTTCGGACTCAATATTCGTGCCTTCCAGATTGACGTCATTGCCGGATTTCACCGAAATATTGCCGCCGGATTTAAGACCCGAGGCCTCGCTGGTTGTTTCGTCGGATTTATTATATCCGCCTTCAACGCCGACCCCCATGGCAGAGCCTTTTGGCTTGCCTTTCGCATCCTTGCCGCCTTTGGAGGCCGAGATATTAGCCGAAGCGTCATAGCCGCTTTCGCTGGACGTGCTTTTCGCCGCATTGAAATTGACGTCGCCTTTGGCATCGACGCCCATATCGCCTGCGGAATCCAGCTGCGTGCCTTCGAATGTCGCATTCTTGCCCGCCGATATGTCCAGCTTTCCGCCGGATTTGATCGAGCCTGTCACGGCATCGCTTGCGGTTGACTCGCTATGCTCCATGCCGCCTTCGGCTTCCAGGCCCACGCCTTTCGAACCCTTGCCGCCGCCGCTGCTGCCGCCTTTGCCCTTGCCTTTGGAAATGGACAGGCTGGCCGAGGCATTTTCGGCATCGCCGCTTGTGCTGGCTTCGTCACGCGCGGCATCAAAAGTGACATTGCCGCCGGCCTTGATGCTGGCGTCATTGGCGGATTCGATATTGGTCCCTTCGAAACGCGCATCGTCTTTGGTGTTCACCTTAAGCTTGCCGCCGGAATTCATGCTGCCGGTTACGGCGGTTGACGATGTTTCGCTTTCCTTGCCGTGCTCATAGTCACCGGAGGCTGCGAATGTAACCGCCTTGGTAGCGTCGATCCCGAGCTTCAGATCGGCCCCCGCGGTGGTGTCATCGCTGCTGGAGGAGGCCGTATTTTTCGCCGCCTTGTAATCCAGCGATCCTGCATTCAGCTCCATGTCGCCGCCCGATTCCAGGTTCGTGCCTTCAAGCGATGTCTTGCCCGAACTCGTCGTGGTCATCTTGCCGCCGGATTTGATGGTGGATACCACCGCATCGCTGGACGCGCTGCTGTCCTCATTGGCTTCATGGCTGTACGAAGCCTTGACGCCCGCGCTGGCTTCGGCGCCGCTTTCGTTCTCCATCTTGCCGCGCCCGTCGACACTGGCGCCTGCACCGGCACCGGCTTCGGCATAAGCGCCGATCTTGCCGGAATTGGTTTCGGACGAGCTGGTCGAATAAGACGTGTTTTTCGCCGCCTTGCTTTCCCATTCCGCTGAATCCTGGGTGAAATCGCCGCCCGCTTCAATTTGCGTGCCTTCATCGGTGATCTTGCCTTCAGCACTGCGCGTCAAATTGCCACCCGATTTGATGGTCGAGGTTTTGGCCGTGGTCGATCCTTCGGAAGAAGACTCGGTCGTATTCTTGGCCTGGTAGCCCGCACCCACTTCGGCATTGGCGTCGACGCTGGCGCCGGCGCTGCCGTTCAGGCCCTTGGCCGAGGCATCAGCATTCACATTGGCATTCGCTTCGGCGCTGGCGCCGTTATACAGGCCCGCGCTGGTCGCATTGGTTTTGGTCGTGCTGGTATGGCTGTCTTCGGCGGCGGTAAAGGACATGTCTTTTGCCTTGATCGTCGCATCCCCGCCCGCTTCCAGATCCGAACCTTTCACGTTCAGCTGGTTTTGCGCATTCACGTTCATATTGCCGCCCGATTTGATCGTGGTGCCCTGGTGGGTCACGTCTTTCGTTTCGGTTTCCGTCGTTTTCGTGCGCATCAGGTCGATAGTGTTATCCGTCGATGCCCCTGCAGTCGCATTCGCCTCGGCCTCGGCCGAAGCATCCGCACCGTTAAAGCCTGCGCCTGCGCCGTTCATGCTGCCCTTGCCGGTCGCGGATGCGCCGCCCTGGTCTGCACTGGCCGAAGCATCAGCCCCGGCATTGACCTGGTTCTTGCTGTCGGCAAAGAAGCCGACTGATGCATTGGTGGTCGAAATCTTGCTGGTTTCGACATCTTTTGCCGCTTCGATATTGATGTTCTTGCCTGACAGGCCGACATCGCCGCCCGCTTCGACATTCGCGCCGCGCAGCAATGTATCGTTTTCGCTTTCGATCGTCATGTTGCCGCCGGATTTGATATTCGATCCTACTGCGGTGGATTTATAATTATCCGTTCTGGTGACATTGGCATTCATGATCGACAAATTGCCGCTGCCACCGCGTTCTGAGGAAGCACTGGCGCTTGCCGAAGCACTTGCGCCATCGGTGCCGCTTTCGGAACCGGATTGATGGTTTTCATTCGTGCTGCTATTGGTCGAAAGGAAATCAATATTGGTTTTGGTCGTCGTGCTGGTGTCGATGTCGCGGCCTTCGACGATGTTCACGTCTTTGCCTTTCAGCGCCATATCGCCGCCGGTGGAAACATCGCTGCCCTGGATCGTCAGGGTTTTATCGGACGCAATTTTGCCGTTGCCGCCAAAGCTGAGTTCTGATGCAACGCTCTTGCTCTTAAAGGCATCGGTCTGTTCGCCTTCGATGCCATAGACGCCGCTGCCGACGCCAACGCCGCTTTGGGTCGAGCTGGAGGAGGATTTTGTCGTGTTCTTGCCGTCAAGCACGTTGAAGTTGCCGCCCGCCTGCATGTCGCCGTTCCCGCCTGCGGAAACCTTGCTGCCCTGGATGGTGGTGTCGCCCGTGCTCTTGGTCGTCAGGTTGCCGCCGACATTGAAAGCCGATCCGACATTTGTCGTATCGGTCTTGCTGTCGCTGGTCGAGCTGCCCGAAAACACAGAGCCGGTTTTCTTGGTGCTGGTTGTGGTATTGCTGTCTTCACGGTTGATGATATTCAGATTGCCGCCTGCTTTGACATCGGCATTGCCGCCGACATTAACATCCGTTCCGGCAAAAGTCGTGTCATTGCCGCTTTCGCTGTTCAGGTTACCGCCGGCCGAAAGGCCCGATTTTATATTGGTGGTCGAGCTGTTGGTGCCGGTGCTTGCGCTGCCGCCAGCGAAGGAATTATTTGATCCCTCCTGCGTCCTGCCGGATTTCTTGTCTTCGATGGTATCAAACGTGATGTTGTTCCCGGCTTTCAGCGAGGCATCCCCGCCGGCGCTCATATTCGCGCCCTTGTTGACGATATCCTGCTTGGCATCGAGGTTCAGATTATTGGTGGAACCGATGGTCGCCGTCTTGCCGATTGTCGTTGCCTGGTTGCCTTCGCCGCCAGTCGTATTGGCCAGGGTCTGGTTCACGATGCTGCCGCCCGTCGAGGTCAGGTTGACATTGCCGCCCTGGATAGTGCCGCTGGTGTTCGTAATATTGCCTTGCGAGGTGACGTTCATGTTATTCGACGCCGTAATCGAACCGCCGGTATTATCCAGTGAGGCAATCTGCAGATGCATATCTTTTGCGCTGATGACCGCACCGCCTGTGATCATCGCCTGGGTCGCCGCGCTTAAATACACGACAGGTGCCAGGACTTTTTCGCCATTCACTTCCTGTTCGACCATCCAGACCATGTCACCGGTCATTTTCGACAATTGATCGGATGTCGGCGCCTTGCCGAATTCAAGCCCCAGATCCTGGCCCTGGACCAGCGCGCTGTCCATCAGTTTCTGCAAATTGCCGCCTTCATCGCTGGCGTCCATCAAACCCGCCGCCCCCATCTGCAGCAATTGCTGCTTGATGAGATAGGCTTCGTAATTGGCATCTCCGAGGCGTTTCTGTATATTATCCGGATCGATGCCGTAACGCTGCATCAGATAAGCGGAACCGAAAAATGAGGAACCGGAAAGATAAAGCGGATTGGTTTCGATAAGGTATTTCGAATTGGGATCTTTACTGGGGATGAACAAGCCGTTCGGATTGGTTGGCAGCGCAATTGTGAAGCCGCCGAAATTAACGCCGCCCAACGTGCCGGTTGCGGTCGCACCGCCTGGACCTGTCGGCGCAGTGGGCGAAGAAGCATAAGGCGAACCCGCGTTGACAAGGCTGAAGCCCGATCCGTTCAGCGTGGTGGCATAGATACCCGCGCCGAAAGGCGTGGTGGTCGTGCTGGCAATCGAGGAAACAGGAGTGGAGGTCGAATAATCAAGATAAATAACATCGCTGCAGCAGGACGCGGTCTGGGTCCATGTCTGCTGCCAGTTTTTCGTGGTCAGGTGGTAATCATCATTGGTAAAGGTCGCGCCCGGCTTGCTCGAGGAAATATTGACCGTCGAACCGGAAATAATGCCGCCAAGATTATTCACATTCTGGAAGCTGTCGATTGTCAGCGTGCTGCCCGCAACCAGTGTCGGTTTATCTGTCGGCGTGCCGCCATTATAACTTTGGGATTCTACCCATGTTTTCG
>JAQGJA010000028.1 GCA_028290805.1 Alphaproteobacteria bacterium | reverse complement strand
GCTGAAGATGCCGGGGAATTTCGACATCTCGCAACTGGTCTTAAGCGATTTGCGCCAGAAGATCCGGCATGCGCTGCTTGGCGACCTCAACGGCATGCCCGATAAAAACATGACGGCAACAGAAGTGATCGAGCGCCAGGCCAATCTGGTGCAAAGTTTAGGGGCGACCTATGGACGGCTGCAGGGTGAATTGCTGACGCCTTTGGCATTGCGCGCTTTATCCATTCTAAAAGAACGCGGCGAGATTCCCGAACTGCATATCGACGGCCGCAAATTAAGCCTGGATTACCGCTCACCCCTTGCGCGCGCCCAGGGTCAGCGCGATGTGCAGGCCACACTTTCATGGCTGCAGGCCGCGCAGAATTACGGCGGTGCCGGGATGGATTACCTGGATATTCCGGCCACGCTGCAATATCTGGCCCGTTCTCTGGGCGTGCCGCAGCATCTGATTAAAACCCTGCCCGAATCTCTTTCCCAATCCCCGTCAGAACAACTGGAGAAATAAACATGTTTTCCGCCATCAAACGTTTTTCCGCAAAGCGGGAAAGCGACGATCTCGCACGCGCCTTCGCCCGCTGTTTCCAGGAACATGACGGCCAGGTCGTGCTGGAATATCTGCACCAGCATGTCTTCTTCCGCAGCACGGACCCGGCCCAGACGGATGCGCAGCTGCGCTTTGCCGAAGGGCAAAGGCAATTGCTGCTTTTCATCTGCCAGCTGATTGCAAAAGGCAGGGGCGAATAGGTCCATCGCCGCATACTTATCAACACAACAAAGGAGACGCCCATGAACACCACACCAAACGAACAAAACTCAAACAAAATCCCCGACAAATTTTTTGACAAGGAAAAAAATGAAATCCGCGTCGATGCCTTGCTGAAATCCTATCTCGAGCTTGAGAAAAAACTGGCGCAGAAACCGGCCGCCGAAAAACCGCCTGCCGAAATCATCCATAATTTACTGGATATTCCCGCCAGCCCGAATGAGTACAAGATCACAATTAGCCATGACATGTTCACCACCGATGACGAGATCAACCAGCGTCTGTTCGAAAAAGGCTATACCAACGAACAGGCACAATTCCTGTATGATCTCGCAGCCGAAAAAATGGTTCCGCTCATTCTCGATATCTCGCGCGAGTTCGAGGCCGAACGCCAGCTGGAGAAACTCAACACCGCTTTCGGCGGCAAGGAACGTTTCCGCGAAGTCTCGCGCCAGTTACTGGCATATGGCAAAAAGAATTTGCCCAAAGACGTGCTGGACAGCCTGGCCTCGACCTATGAAGGCGTCATGGCCTTGTACCGTATGATGCAGACGGGCAAGCCGCTGGGCGTGCAGGCACCAACCGAAAACACTGGCGTGGATGAAACCGCCTTGCGCGCCATGATGCGCGACCCCAAATACTGGCGCGACAAAGACAGCGCCTTTATCCAGAAAGTCTCTGACGGCTTCCGCCAGGTTTTCGCGGAACAGGAATAAAAACAAGCCTCTGCGGCAAAAAATAATTTCAGGACAACGCCATCAGCGCCCGTGAATGCAAGAAATATCGATAACAGAAATTCTTTCTGCCGAAAACCTTATCTCCCATCAACAAACTGAGGATAACAAAATGGCAACCACCATCCCACAGGCTTTCGTGAAACAATTCGAAGCCGAAGTCTTCCAGGCGTTCCAGCGCATGGGTTCCAAACTGCGCGGCACTGTGCGCAATAAATCCGGCGTCGTCGGATCGTCGACCATCTTTCAAAAAGTCGGCAAAGGCGTGGCATCGACCAAATCGCGCCATGGCAATGTGCCGGTAATGAATCTGGACCACTCTTCCATCGAAGTCACTTTGGCCGATTACTATGCCGGGCGACTGGGTTGATCGTCTGGACGAGATCAAGGTCAATATCGACGAGCGCCAGGTCATCGCCAATGCCGGCGCCTATGCATTGGGCCGCAAGACCGATGACATGATCATCGCCGCCTTGGCCGCAACGCCCAGCATTATTGCCACCAACACCGCCGGATTGACCCTTGCGAAGATTCAGGCCGCGATGGAAATGCTGGGCACCAATGAAGTGCCGGATGACGGTGAGCGTTACGCAATCGTCGGCTGGAAACAATGGTCCGATCTGCTGGGCATGAAGGAATTCTCCAGCGCCGACTATGTCGGCAAGGAAGAATTGCCCTTTGTCAGCACCCAGGCGAAAAAATGGCTGGGCACGACCTGGATCCCGCATGCGGGATTGCCGCTTGCAACAGGCACGCGCAGCTGTTTCTGGTACCATAAATCCGCCGTGGGCCATGCCGTGGGCAGCGATGTGCAGACGGATATTTCCTGGCACGGCGACAAGGCCTCGCATTTCGTCAACAACATGATGAGCCAGGGCGTCGGCCTGATCGAAGGCAGCGGCGTCGTTGCCATTAATTGCGCCGAGTAATCCAACAACACAACAAGGAGAAATAAAGAATGGCTTTTGCAGCACGTAACCTCAGTGTGTTGTCCTATGCGAACGGCTTTACGCTGTGGCATTACACCACCACCGATAACAACACCGCCGTCATCGCGGGCAATTACTTCAATGCCGCATCCGACTTGGTTCGCAAAGGGGACCTGATCGTCGCCAATGTGGATACCGGTGGCACCCAGGCGAATAAAATGTATTTCGTCGCCAGCGTCGCAAGCGGCGTCGTTACGATTACCACAGCGGTCTAGTACCCTGGAATGCCGGATGGAAACATCCGGCATTTCTTTTTCTTGCCAGAAGGATTTGACATGGCCCTTTCCCCCGTCGCTTTATGCAGCCGCGCCTTATTGAAGATCGGCGCCCAGACCATTACCAGTTTCAACGATGACCGCATCGAGGCCGATATCGCCGAAGCGTTTTTCGAGCCGACGCGCGATGCCCTGCTTTCCGCCTATCCCTGGCGATTTGCGGTGGCCCAGGCAAATCTGGTGCGCATGAACACGGCGCCGCTGGCCGATTACGCCTATGCTTATTTATTGCCCGGCGACTGCCTGCGCGTGCTGTCGATAGGCGGCGAGAATTACCGCCGTATTGCAGATACACTGCACAGCAATGCCGACACCGCAATTATCGATTATATCTTTCGGCCCGAAGAGGAATTCGCCCCCGCTTATTTTGAACAGGCTTTAATGGCGCGCCTTGCGGCGGAATTCTGTCTGCCGCTGACGGAAAATTCAGCGCGCGCGGAACTCCTCTATCGTCTGGCCGATAATGAATTCGAACGCGCCAAACGGATTGATGCGCAACAGGATACGCCCCGCGCGCTGGACGATTTCAACCCGATCAATGCGAGGCAGTCATGACCGATCTGCGCCTTGTTAAAACCAATTTCACCGCTGGGGAAATCTCGCCCCAATTATTGGCGCGCGGCGATTTGCGCGCCTATGAGAACGGCGCGCGCACGCTTAAAAACGTCGCCATCCATCCCACAGGCGGGCTCACAAGGCGGCAGGGAACGTATTTTATCGATACCGCCCTTGGCGATGGCCGTTTGATCAGCTTCGAATTCAACGCCGACCAGACTTATCTGCTGGCCGTCACAAATGGCAAGATCACGATTTACCGCAACGGCCTGAAACTGGCCAATGTCGATGCGCCATGGAACGAGGCCCAGATCAAAAACCTGACCTGGGCCCAAAGCGCCGATACGGTGTTATTGTGCCATCCCGATGTGCCTCCAAAAAAGTTGTTGCGGCAAAGCGATACGAATTGGACCTTAAGCGACTGGCGCTTTACCAAGGTTAATATGAATGTCCAGCTGCAGCCTTATTATAAATTCGTGGATGAAGAGATCACAATCACGCCGTCCAATACTTTCAGCAATATCACCCTGAACGCCAGCGCGCCGGTTTTTGTGCCTGGCCATGTGAATACGTATCTTCGCATCAAGAACAAAAATGTCATGATCCTAAGCTATGTTTCATCCACGGTGGTCAATGCTTTTGCCACGGAATTCCTTGTGGACACGGCAACCACGCCCGACTGGCAGGAACAGGTATTTTCTGCGGTGCGCGGCTATCCGATCTGTGCAGCGTTTCATCAGGACCGTTTGATTATTGGCGGCAGCCGCGATTTGCCCAACCGCCTCTGGATGTCCTGTTCCGGCGATCTGTGGAATTTCAACAAGGGCACCGGCCTGGACAGCGACGCTATCGAATTCGGCCTGTTTTCCGACCAGATCAATGCCATCCGCGCCCTGTTTTCCGGCCGCCACTTGCAGGTCTTTACCAGCGGCGCCGAATGGATCGTCACCGGCGATCCGTTGACGCCGGTCAATATCCAACTGGTGCGCCAAACGCGCATCGGCTCCATCACAAACCGCTATGTCCCGCCCGTCGATGTCGATGGCGCAACCTTGTTCGCCGGGCGGACGGGCCGCGAATTGCGCGAATTTATTTATGCCGATGTCGAACAGGCCTATCAGGCAAATGACCTGGCCATGATCGCGCGGCATTTTATCGTGAACCCGGTGGACCAGTGTTTCGATCCTCTGCAGCGCATTTTATTCATGCCCCTGGCCGACGGCACGGTGGCGGCATTGACCATTTATCGCACCGAAAGCGTCTTTGCCTGGTGCCGGCTGGAAACGAATGGGGCGATAATCTCCATCGCCATGATCGGTGCGGTGGTCTATTTACTGGTCAAACGCAACAATACCTATTTCATCGAACGTTTCGACGAGACGATCTTGCTGGATGCCGCCTTGTCCGGCACGTCGCAAAACCCGACCGCAACCTGGTCCGGTCTTAATCACCTTAATAACCGCGAGGTGATGGTGATCGGCGATGGCGTGGTGCTGGGCATGAAAACGGTCGTCAATAACCAGCTTGTCCTGGACCATTCGGTGCGCAGCCTCTCCGTTGGGTTGCCTTACGAACACGTGATCGAGCCCCTGCCGCCCAGCGTGATGAGCACGGACGGCTCGGGCCGCGCCATCCGCCTGGTGCGGGCGATTTTCCGCATGCATGAAACGCGCGCGCTGAAAGTCGATACGGGCAATGGCTTGAAACAGATCACGCTGCATCGCCCTGGCCATAACGAAGCTTTGGAAAATTTTACCGGCGATATCGGCATCCACGCGTTCGGTTGGACCAGCGACAATACAAAACCCTTGTGGCGCATTGCCCAGAACACTCCCCTGCCCTGCACGATATTGGGCGTAACCATGGAACTGAAAGTGAATGACTGATGGGCGGATTTAACCCGATTACCGCGGCGATCGGTGCGGCCAGCACCGTTGTCGGCCTGAGCAAACCCAGCCGCGAAAAACATGAAGCGCAGCAAAATTATGCCGCTTCCCAGGCCGAGCTGCTGCAAAAAGCACAAGTGCAACACCAACAGGACCGCATTGAATCGGATGAGGCATCGCGCTTGCGCAAAAATGCCCTGAAACGCGCCGTGGCAAAACAACAAGCGGCCTTCGGCGGCCAGGGCATCGATGCCACCGAAGGCTCTGGCGAGGCCGTCATGCTGGGATTGTTCCAGGAAAGCGAGGCGGAAAAACAATATCGCGACCGCCTGGACCGCCTGAAACAGCAAAGCCTGGCCCAGGATGTCAATGCAAAATCCGGCCGCAATCTTCTTTCCCTGCGCAAGGAGAATGCGGATGCGCGGGATGGATTTGTGACGAGTCTGGATAGGTACTTTTAGTCCGCGCTGCCCCCTTGCAACAAACAAAAAACAATGGAAAGAAATGACCGATGAAACTGCCAATTATCCTGTTGAGCTTGTGCTTTCGACCCTTCCTGTGGCCGTTACGCGCAGCCTGGCCTCGTATCATGATTTTTCTGCAAAAACGGCGCCAGATGCTGCAAAAGATTTCATTGCGCATCATAATGCCTGCAAAGCGGGTCTTGGGCATATTAGCACGCTTTTAAAGCTGTATATTTTATGCCGCAAGGCCGCGCCCGAAAAAGCGCAGAAAAAATCCGAAGAATTTGAAGCCCTTCTGCTTCACGCGCGCCATGTTTTATTGTCCACGGAACCACAATAATGAACTCGAAAAAAACCAGTTTCGAACTTTTTATCGGATTGTGGAATGCTGCGCAAAATCTAAGCACGCCCGCCATTCATAAAAATATGGCGTCCTGGCTGGCGCGCAAATCACGGCACCGGCGAAAGCGGTTATTGCTGATGGCGTTTCGTGGCAGTGGCAAATCGACTTTGGTCGGTTTATTCTGCACCTGGCTTTTGTGCCACAATCCGGATCTGCGCATTATGATCGTCAGCGCCGATGAGGCCTTGGCCGAAAACATGCTCCGCCATATCCGCCATATATTGGAAAAGCATCCGCTGGCGCAATCGCTGTTGCCCAAACGCAAACAAATCTGGGCCAGCGACCGCTTGTTGATCGAACGCGAGATGATCGGCCGCGATCCGTCCATCCGCGCCACCGGCATTCACAGCAACCTGACCGGTTCACGCGCCGATATCATCATCTGCGACGATGTCGAAGTGCCCAATACCAGCGACACGCCGCTGAAGCGCGACAAGTTACGCCATGCTTTAAGCGAACTGGATTTCATCCTGGTCCCGGACGGGATGATTTTATATGTCGGCACGCCGCATGCCGAAGATTCTCTCTATAAAAAAGGCGGTTTTCTGGATCTGTACAAGCGCCTGGAAATCCCGCTGGACGAAACGGCCTGGCCCGAACGTTTCAGCTTTGAGACAATCGAGCAAATGAAACTGGCCGTGGGCCACCGCGTTTTCGCCAGCCAGATGCAATTAATGCCCATGTCCCTGCACGAAGCGCATCTGGATGCGGACCTCATTGCCATTTATGACGGCGAGATAAAACCGGCCGCGTCCTCCTGTTACTGGGACCCGGCATTCGGCCATGCAGCGGGGGATAACAGCGTCATCGCCTATGTGGTTTTCGATCATGAGAACCAGGCTTATTTACACGACCTGCTTTATCTGAAAATAAATCCGCAATTGCCCGACGATGCTGCATCCCAGCAATGCGCCCAGGTGATCCATTTTCTGCAGCGCCACGCCATCCGCAATATCGTGCTGGAAGGCAACGGCATCGGCCAGTTTTTGCCGGGATTGTTACGCCAGAAACTGAAACAGGCCGATTATCCCTGCGGCGTGCAGGTCGTGCATAACAATACCAATAAAAACCTGCGCATCCTGACCGCCTTCGAGGCGCGTCGGGCGGCAAAGGCCTTTGCTATCCATACCCGCGTCGCCCGCACCAATTTCCTGGCCGAGATGAAAGCATTCCAGCCCAGCGTCACGCATAACAACGACGATGCGCTGGATGCGGTGGCCGGTGCTTTGTTACGGCATGTGCCGCGCTACCTCACCCAAAATTCCTATACCATGCA
>JAQGJA010000026.1 GCA_028290805.1 Alphaproteobacteria bacterium | reverse complement strand
GCCAGCGATGCAGCGGCACCGGGATCAACAGATCGGCCTTTCTTAAAACTTCACTCCCGCCCTGCATCATAAAATGCGCCATGATATGGGCCAGCTGCGTGCCATCCGCATGCTTGTATTTCAAAATCATCCCGGCTGAAGCGTCATCGTAACGCAGCACGGCACGTCCCCGCCCGTAAATGGGAGGCGCTTCCATGCAGGCGCCGCAGGTCATTTCCCCCGTGATCGCATTGGCAAAGGGATTGCCGCAGGTGACGCAAAAGGGCTTCCGGATAAAATTCAGCTTCGCCCAATATTCCGGGTCCAGCGCCCCTTGCCGCCCCACCAGCGCCCCCGTCATCGGACAGCGCGGCGGCAGGACGAGGTCAAGCAAAAGCCCGGGCCATTTTAATGCGTGGTGTTTTATGATTTGCATGCAGAGAGCATAGATCAATTTTATTGGCCAGGATATCGGGATGATGATCCCCCAGATAACGCCGGACTTCCCCCATCGGTTTGCCAAGCGTGGCAAGCCCGTTATTAGGCGCCTCGACCCCCGGCAGGATATATTCGCGCTCCTGTTTCTCAAACCCCATTTTGTGGTGATAAAAGTCCTTGGTTTTTAGTCCTGCGACTTTTGTCACCACGTAATCCCGGTGCTTGAAGCTTTGCGCCACATTCAGGCGATGCGGAAAAATCAGGCTGGTCAGCCCCAGGCTTTGGTAATTGGGATGGGTGATGCCCATATTCAAAATGACCTGGCGTTTGAGCGGGCATTTTTTGAAATTAAAGCCGCGCCCGCCGTCATTCTTGTCATGAATCAGGGCAACACCGCCCATGGCCAGCAGACGGTTATCCTCTTCGGCGTATAATCCGACGACAAGCCCGCCTTTTTGCGCTTTTGGCGGCTCCATATTAAAGCTCATTTTATAGAGGATTTCATCTTTTTCGCGCGGCTTCACATTCTGTACGCTCAGCCGTTTTTCGTTTTCGATTTCCGCCTGGCTGATGGCATGACAGGCTTCAGCATCGCCCGGATTGAGGATCACGATATTATAATCGGAACCCCCATAGACCCCCGAAAGAAAAGTGCCTCGGCCCAGCGAATAGCGAAACAGGTTTTTATCCAGCATTGGTGCATCGGGCAAAGGATCATAAATGGGCTCAATGAGCCCGGGTTTTAAAAAGGCCGAAGAAACGGAAGAGACAGAAGCAGAATACATGAAGGCCACCGGACAAAATCAGGGAGGAATCGAGGGATTTTTGTCAGGAGGTGGTTTGACCCATAGCTGCCTCTGACCGGTCCGATATCTTTCTTAATTTAGAAAGACGGACCGCTCACTGGTCGTCGCTCCGGGCGACGAAAGGGGCGTGGGCTGTGGATCATGTTAGGATCTGGGTACCATATAATCTTATAAAAATGCAATTAAAAAATGAAAGTTCGTAATGCCTATAGAAAGAAAGGTTAACCCTTCTTTCTTCCTTCCTTTCTTTTGCCTTTCCCCCAAACCGTGCTAAATTCAATGCTATGGCACAAAACGACAAGAATACCGGGGCGAAACGCCTTGGCCGCTATGCCCGCGTTTCCACAAAAATGGGCGGGCTTGCCGCGCGCATGGCGGGAGAAAAATTTTTTGGCATCAAGGTCGACCGCGACGACCATGCCCGCATCCTGAAGGAAGCTTTGGGCAATTTGCGCGGGCCCCTGATGAAGGTGGCGCAATTGCTGGCCACCATTCCCGACGCGCTGCCGCCGGAATACGCCGCCGAGCTCCAGGAATTGCAATCGCATGCCCCGCCCATGGGCTGGCCCTTTGTCAAGCGCCGGATGCAGGCCGAACTGGGCCCAGACTGGCAAAATAAATTCAGCGATTTTCCGCGCGAGGCCGCCGCTGCCGCCTCATTGGGCCAGGTGCACAAAGCCACGACATTGTCGGGCGAGATCGTCGCCTGCAAACTGCAATATCCCGACATGGAATCGGCGGTCGAGGCGGACCTGAAACAATTGCGCCTGATGTTTTCCCTTTATGAAAGCTATGATAAGGCGATCCAGACGAAACATGTCGTCAATGAGATCGCGACACGCCTGCGCGAGGAACTGGACTACACGCGCGAGGCCAGAAACCAACAGGCCTATGCCGAAATGCTTTCCAATGAAAATCATGTCCATGTGCCGCGTGTCATCCCCGAACTTGGCGGCAAGCGCCTGCTGACCACCGAATGGCTGGAGGGCGCGCCTATTCTGGATTTCAAAAAAGCCCCGCTGCAGATGCGCAACCAGATCGCCCTGAATTTATTCCGCGCCTGGTATGTGCCCTTGTATCAATATGGCGTCGTGCATGGCGACCCGCATCTGGGCAATTATAAAGTGCGCCAGAACGGCGATATCAACTTGCTGGATTTCGGCTGCATCCGCGTCTTTCCGCCGCAATTTATCAAGGGCATTCTGGATTTATATCACGCGCTGATGAAAAACGACCGCGCTTTGGCGGTGCATGCTTTCGAAGCTTGGGGCTTTAAGAACCTCAGCAACGAACTGATCGACACGCTAACCATCTGGGCCCGGTTTTTATACCAGTCCGTGATGGACGACCGCGTCCGTATTATCGGCAAAAGCGAAGGCACCGTCTATGGCCGCGACACCGCGATGCAGGTGCATGCGGCATTGCGCAAACATGGCGGCATCACCGTCCCGCGCGAATTCGTCTTCATGGACCGCGCCGCCCTGGGGTTGGGGTCGGTGTTTATCCATTTGCAGGCCGAAGTGAACTGGCACCGTTTGTTTGAAGAACTGACCGCAGATTTCGATGTGGCGGCCTTGGAAAAACGGCAAAAGGCGCTGATTAAGAAGTTTGATCTGGCGGTTTGATTTCTGTACTCCTTCAGATATCGACCTCGCTCATTTTCCACCCCTTGACGAAAAACTCAGTTTACCATATATTATAATTTCTTCCCTATGATGGGGCAAGAAGGATACAGGAACATGATTGAAGAGATAATTGAAAAAATTGACGCCAGAAGCCGGATTTTGCGCCTGGAGGCTATTCGGGCTTTTGGTACGCCCGGCACGTACATTCTGGATGACAAGATAAAACAGGCCATTTCCCAGGATGGTGGCCGATCGATCTCTTATGCGGGATTGCTGGCTAAAGAAGAGCACAAAGACAACACCGCCATGATTGTCGAAAAAAAGGATGCGCATAGTTTCTGCATCAGCCCCTCTACGTCTCCCTTCTCCAAAAGCTAACCCCGCCAATTTCCGCACTTGAGGCGGTAAAAGCGCCATGCTAGAAATAAAGGCATATTTTGCCTTTCATTTTAAGCGAGCTTTCCCATGAAAATCTGCTGCCTGTCCGAAACCGCCGCGCATGAGGCCCGGGTTTCCGTTACCCCCGACATCGCCAAACGCTATATCAAGGACGGGTTTACGGTGATTATTCAAACCGGCGCGGGCCTGACCGCCGGTTACCCGGACGAAGCCTATGTCCAGGCAGGCGCAGCCATCGCCGCCAATGCCGCCGAAGCCCTGGCCGAGGCCGACCTGGTCCTCAAGGTCCAGGCCCCGAGCCTGACCGAGATCAACGCCGTCAAAACCGGCGCGGCCCTGGTCTGCCTGATGGACCCCCACAAAAATGCGGCGACGATCGAGCAGCTGGCCGCAAAAAACATCACCGCTTTCGGCCTGGAACTGGTGCCGCGCACCACCCGCGCCCAGGCGATGGATGTGTTGTCTTCCCAGGCCAACCTTGCCGGTTACCGCAGCGTCCTTGAAGCCGCACATGTTTTCCCGCGCGCCTTTCCCATGTTCATGACGGCGGCGGGCACCATCGCCCCGGCCCGCGTTTTCGTCATGGGTGCAGGCGTTGCCGGATTGCAGGCCATTGCTACCGCCAAGCGCCTTGGCGCCATCGTTTCGGCCACCGATGTCCGCGCCGCCTCGAAAGAACAGGTTGAATCTTTGGGTGCGTCTTTCGTTATGGTCGAGGATGAAGAAACCAAGGCCGCCGAAACATCGGGCGGTTATGCGAAGGAAATGTCCGAGGCGTACAAAGCCAAACAGGCCGCTCTCGTCGCCGACCACATCAAAAAACAGGATATCGTGATCTGCACCGCTTTGATCCCCGGTCGCCCGGCCCCGGTCCTGGTCAGCGAAGAAATGCTGAAATCCATGAAGACCGGCTCGGTCATCGTCGATCTGGCCGTGTCCCAGGGCGGTAATTGTCCCTTGTCGGAATGCGACAAGGTGATCGAAAAACATGGCGTCACCCTGGTCGGCTATTCCAACCTGCCCGCGCGCGTTGCTGCCGACGCCTCGGCGCTGTATGCCAGAAACGTGCAGAATTTCGTTACCCTTATTGTCGACGCCAAAGGCCCTGTGCTGAACCTGAACTGGGCCGATGACATCGTCAAAGCCACCGGCCTGACCCATGGCGGCAAGCTTATCAACCCCCGCTTCGGCGGCTCGGCGGAAGACACAAGCACAAGCTCGGCAGCCGCCGCGTGAATCACTGGCTGAACCGTCGAATCACACGGCGGAAGTTTTTGGTTTATACTCCTCTTGCTGCAGGCTTAGGATGGACCGCCAGCCTGTATGCCGACGCAGAATTCAACCGGCTGCAAATTACTGATTACGCCCTTGCCTCACCGCAATGGCCTGCCGCTATGCCGCCACTGACCATCGCGTTCTTGACCGACCTGCATGTCGGCTGCCATTCCGTGCCTTTGGCCAAACTGGATGGAATCGTGGCGCAGACCAATGCGCTGAACGCCGATATTATCCTGCTGGGTGGCGATTATCTGACGGGCCTGAATCCAAAAAGCTGGAGCAATTATATCCAGCCTGAGCCGATTGCCGAAAAACTAGCCGCCTTAGAAGCGCCTTTGGGCGTGTTTTCCGTGCTGGGCAACCATGACTGGTATTGTGACGGCATGGGCATGTGGCAGGCTTTGGAACAAAACGGCATCACCGTGCTGGAGAATAATGCCGTGCACATCCCGTTCGGCCAAAAGGGATTCTGGCTGGTCGGGCTGGCCGATTATTTGATGCGCAAGCCCGATTACGCCGGTGCCATGGCCCGGGCAAATACGGATGCGCCCAAAATCGTGGTTTCGCACGATCCCATGACGTATAAAGACATGCCGCAAAATGCTTTGGTCCAGCTTTCCGGCCATACCCATGGAGGCCAGGTCAAGCTGCCCTTTATCGGCCCGGTCGTTTCCCCTACGCCCGGCACGCCGCTCAGCTGGCTCTATGGCCGGATCGAGGAAGGCAACTCCACCCTGATCACCAGCAGCGGCGTCGGCACCAGCCTGTTGCCGCTGAAGAACACGCCCTGCGAGGTGGTGCGGGTGGCGATCAGCGCCGCCTCTTGAGCAAAATCGGATAACCCGCTAAACAAAGAGAAGAACTTGAACAGGTGCAACAAATGAACCAAAGCGATTTTCAGAACCGGATGGATGCCATGGGCGCGCAGATGGATGCGCTTCACCAGCAGATGCTGCAGTTAAGCACAGATGCCGGGGCGCAGATGGCAACCATCATGCCCGCCGCCGTGACGCATAGCGGCAGTTTCATCATCGATGCGTTGATGGTGCTAATGCTGGCCGGGTTCGTCGGTTATTACGTGATCTGGAACGTGACCCCTGCGCTGCATGCGCCGTTGATGGGGATCACCAATGCGATTTCCTCGGTCATCATCGTCGGTGCGATCATCGCCGTCGGCCCTGCGCAATCCAGCTTTTCCAAATGGCTGGGCTTTGCCGGGATCGTCCTGGCCTCGATCAATATTTTCGGTGGGTTTGTGGTGACGAACAGGATGCTGGAGATGTTCAGCGGGAAGAAGAAAAAGACTGCTCCTGAAATGACGACGGAAACGAAATAACATGGCCCTCATCGCAATCGCCTATCTCATCGCCGCCATTTGTTTCATCATGGCGTTGCGCGGCCTGTCGGGTCCCAAAACCGCGCGCAAGGGCGTATTGTTCGGCGTGGTCGGGATGGGCCTTGCCATCGTCGCCACCATGTTCAACCCGCGCGTGGAAGACCATATCCTGCCGCTGGTCGGCATCGCCATTGGCGGGTTGATCGGCACGGGGATTGCCAAAAAAGTCGCCATGACCGCTTTGCCGCAATTGATGGCGGCGTTTCACTCTTTGGTCGGTCTGGCGGCGGTCTGCGTCGCTGCAGCGGCGTTTTATAACCCGGAAGCCTATGGCATCGGCACAGGCGGCCATATCCACGCCGGCTCCCTGATTGAAATGGCGCTGGGCGTGGCCATCGGGGCTTTTACCTTCACCGGTTCCATCATCGCTTTCGGCAAGCTACAGGGCCTGATCAGCGGCGCACCGCTGACCTTCAAGGGCCAACATATGTTGAACGCCATTATCGGCGGGGTGATCGTTACCCTTATCGTCATGCTGTGCTTCACGCAATCGATCGTGTTTTTCTGGATGATCGTAATTTTGGCGCTTGTCCTGGGGATTTTGATGATCGTGCCGATCGGCGGCGCGGATATGCCGGTGATCGTCTCGATGCTCAATTCCTATTCCGGCTGGGCCGCCGTCGGCATTGGTTTCACCCTGACCAATTCATTGCTGATCGTCACCGGCGCATTGGTCGGCGCATCGGGGGCGATTTTGTCCTATATCATGTGCAAGAACATGAACCGTTCCTTTATCAGCGTTCTCTTGGGCGGTTTTGGCGCCAATGGTGAAGCAGGTGCAACAGGCGGAGCCGATAACAGCGACAAGAACGTCAAAATCGGTTCCGCCGAAGACGCCGCCTTCATCATGAAAAACGCCGAAAGCGTGATTATCGTCCCCGGTTACGGCATGGCCGTCGCCCAAGCCCAGCACGCCGTCAAGGAAATGGCCGACCACCTGAAAAAAGAAGGCGTCAAGGTCCGTTACGCCATCCACCCCGTTGCAGGCCGCATGCCCGGCCATATGAACGTATTATTGGCCGAAGCCAATGTCCCTTATGACGATGTTGCCGAACTGGAAGACATCAACCGCGAATTCGCCCAGTGCGACGTTGCCTTCGTCGTCGGCGCCAACGACATCACCAACCCCGCCGCCCTGACCAACCCCGCCTCTCCCATTTTCGGCATGCCTATTTTGGACGTGTCAAAAGCCAAGACGGTATTGTTCATCAAACGGAGTTTGGGCAGTGGGTACGCGGGGATCGACAATGAATTGTTTTACCAGCCCAACACCATGATGCTTTTGGATAATGCCAAGAAGATGGTGGAGAATATTATCAAGGCGCTGGATTAAACAATGGCAACTTACGATAAACCGGTTCGTGAATTAATGAAGCACCAGATGGTGCCGCAACTCTGTCCTGATAAGAATACGGTGTTTACAAAAGATCAGGCCTTGTTGTGGTTTGAGAAGAACTATCCTAAAATAAAAAGCAGCACGGTTGCCGCCCACCTCATCCGCTTGTCGGTCAATAATTCAAACAGGGTCCATTTCAGCGCCAAACCAAGAGATAATGTCTTTTTTCAAATAGACAGCCGTCGCTTCCGTCTGTTCGATCCCCTTAACGACGCGGTATATGACGGAGATAAAAAAACGCAAAAAGTATCAGATGAAAACCTCTCTTATGAAGAGGCCCAAAGCTTTGAGGAAGAAACAGAAGAAACAACTTCTTCAAATGAATTTGCCTATGAAAAAGATCTCCAAGCCTACCTAGCCAAAAATCTGGAAATGATTGAGCCTGGCTTAAGCCTGTACGAGGACGAAGACATTACTGGTATTGAGTTTCCTGTAGGCGGCCGCTTCATTGATATTCTTGCAGTAGATAAAAATAATAATTATGTTGTAATAGAACTAAAAGTTGCTAGAGGCTATGAC
>JAQGJA010000016.1 GCA_028290805.1 Alphaproteobacteria bacterium | reverse complement strand
TAGAAGGAACAAGGCCCATTGCACAACACCCAGGCGCTCATCCAGCACACGCCCCGTAAATTTCGGGAACCAGAACCACGACGCCCCTAGCAACGGCGCTACCGCCCCGCCAACCAGCACGAAATGAAGATGGCCGGGCAAGGCATAGGTATCAGTCATCTGCAGATCGAGCGGCACCGAAGCCAGCATCACGCCGGAAAAACCGCCAAACAGGAACAAGATAAAGAACGCCACGATCCAGAGCATCGGCATGCCAATGCGGACACGTCCCGTCACGATTGTCGCCAGCCAGCAGAAAAGGATCGTACCTGATGGAACGGCGATACTGATCGACGACGCTTCAAAGAAACTATTGCCCAGGCGCGGTAGGCCAGTGGCATACATGTGATGCACCCACAGGCCAAACGAAAGAAAACCCTGGCCGATAATGGAAAGGACGATGGCGGGGTAACCGAACATCGGCCGGCGGCTGAACGTTTCAACCACATGGCTGGCCAGCCCGATCGAGGGCAGGAAAATGATATAAACTTCGGGATGGGCGAAATACCAGAAAAGATGCTGCCACAATAAAGGATCGCCGCCCTCGGCCGGGTTGAAAAAATGCGTGCCGACCAGCCGGTCCAGAATCAGATAGGTGCTTGTCACCACAATTGACGGCATGGAAAGCACAATCATAAAACAGGTCACCAATGAGGCCCAGACAAAAACCGGCATCCGGTTTAATGTCATGCCAGGGGCGCGGAATTTAAGAATGGTGACGATAATTTCCACTGCTACGGCTAAGCCAGCCACTTCGGTAAAGGTAATCATCTGCGCCCAGATATCGATACGCTTGCCCGCCCCGAATTCCGGGCCGGAAAGCGGCGGATAGGCGAACCAGCCCGCATCGGGGCCGGAATTGACAAGAAAAGCAATCCAGACCATCAACCCGCCGAAAAGATACATCCAGTAACTGAACGCATTCAATCGCGGGAAAGCGATGGTACGCGCGCCGACCATCAGCGGAATAAGATATATCATCATCCCTTCCACCACTGGGACGGCGAACAGGAACATCATCACCGTGCCATGCATGGTGAAAACCTGGTTATACAGATCAGGCCCTAAAAGGTGAAGATCCGGAAAAGCCAGCTGCACCCGGATGATCATGGCAAGTAATCCCGCAAAAAGCAGGTGTGCAAAAGCGGTCAGGATGTAACGCCGCCCAATTGATTTATGATCTGTCGACATCAGCCAGCCCAGAAAACCGCGCGGCACATCCCAAGTTTTAGTCAGGCGTTCCTTTAGGGCTTCATCATCGAATTCGCCATCGCGCGGCGCGTTTTCGTCATAGAAGCGCTGCCAGTCAAGCTCGGTCATTTCAATGTCTCCAAATAGCTAAGAAGCGCCTGAAAATCTTGGGGCTCCTGGGAAATTGTCGGCATGTGGACACCGGGCTTGATCCCGTGCGGATCCAGTATCCAGCCGCCAAGATCGCCCTTGGTATTGGCCGCCGCACCCGCGCCAATGGTCGCACGGCTTTTTAGATGGGTCAGGTCTGGCGCATTGCTGCTGTACCCGGTGGAATCGGTGCCGCGAATGACGTGACACATGGCACAGGCGCCGGTGGTGAAAACCTCCTTGCCATGTTTTTCTTCCGCACTCTGGGGTTCCTCGGCGGGAAGACGCTGGGCTTTTTCCCAGGCCTCGAAAGCGGGCTTGGGTTCGGCAAATAAGGTCAGCCCCATAAAGGCGTGCTGCATCCCACAAAATTCCCCGCATCTGCCTTGCCATGTGCCTTCTTTATCAACGCGGATAAAAAGATCCTGGTCATGGCCGGGAATGATATCGCGCTTGCCCGCCAGATTCGGGAACCAGACGGAATGGATCACGTCACTGGATTTCAGGATCAGACGTATTTTCGTATTGAGGGGAACGTGAATTTCGTTGGCCGTGGTAAATACATCGGATGGCGTCTTGCTGAGATAGCGGACCTCCCACCACCATTGATGGCCCGTTATTTCAATTTCAAGTGCCGGATTTTTATCCAGTCCGATCAGATTTTTATCAACGGCATAGGACAGGATAACAAAACTGGTCAGCACGATAATGGTCAGGCTGACCGCGATTACCACACCGGTAAGCAGCCGTTTTTCACCTTGTGCATCCGGTTGCAAGGGCGCTACCAGCTGGCGTTCGCGTCGCCGCCAGAGGGCGAAGAACAAAAACCCCAGGACCAGCAGGAAAATCACCCCGTTCACCGCAAAAAAATAGCGGAATAATTTCCCGGTTATTTCAGCATGCGGTCCGGCGGGATCCTGCAAGACGGAAGGATTGCGCGAACAGGCGGCCGCTATGCATAAAAAAGGCAAGGTAAAAAGGGGGTTTAACAGCTTCATGGCATTGGTGCCGCAGGATTGGCCCCGTGTTCCATGGGCTCTTTAGGAGCCATGGTTTCAGGCGGTTTTGCGGCAATATCGTCGTCGCGGCTTGGCTCGGCATAAAAAGGTACATTGCCGCCCATCGAACGGATATAGGCGACAAGTTGCCAGACCTGTTCATCCGGGATCTTGCCCCGGAAGGAAGGCATGCCGTTGGGGCGGCCTTCTAAAATGCTGGCATGAATGTTGCGGGGTTCTGCGCCATACAGCCATTTATTATCCATGAGCGGCGGCCCGATATCTCCACCGCCATTTGCATGACAGGTATTGCAGTTGAACCAGTGATACAAACGTTTCCCTTCGGCGACATCATAGGCCGAAACTTCTTCATGCGTGTTGACTTCGGGCCCCGGCAAGGCTTGGACCGGCGAGCCGCCCGCCGTGACATTGGACATGGTAATCGCATCGCTGCGCGCGGCGCCCGCAGCCGGGGTCGTGCTGTCGGAACGTTCTTCGCGTATCAGAATAACACCGCCCGCTACCAGCATGAGGATTGAAACAACAAGAAGACTTCGCCACCACATTTTATTTGTCCTTCCCAAAAGGTACGTGCCAATGATCGAAAACCGCGGCAATCGCGGCGTGTTGATGTTCCAGCGCCCTGTTCAATTGCTCTTTAAGCGCCTCATTGCCCTTGCGTACGCCAATTGCCATGTCAAAAGCAAAGGGGATCATGCCGTCGCGCTCAGGTGTCGGTGTCAGCGCCAGGTTCTGCTGACCGCCATACCATCCGGCAAAGGGGCTTGAGACAATCGCCATGTCAATTTCTTTTTTCGCGACCGCATCGATCAGTTTCTGCGGTTCATAAATGGAATAGGGGCGCAGATTGGCAGCCATGCCGCGCTGGGTCAGCGCCATTATCGGCGGGGTATCGCCTAAGCCCGTGGCAGGAACGCCGATGGATAATTTTTTTAATGTTTCATCGTCAAAAGAATGCGGCGCAATATTATCTTCCTTACGCGTCACAAACATAAACCCGGTGCGGTACCAGGGTTGGGTCATGGTTAGCCTGCCGAACTGGGCGGGCAGGCTCATGATGGCATCGCACTCGCCCTTGCCTATGGTTTGGCGGAAAAAGGAATGGTCGCGCTGAGGAACCCATTTCACTTCCAGCGTGCGGCCCATATCTTTGGCCAGAAGCTGCGCGGCCTCGATCTCGAAACCAGAATTGGTGGATTTTTGCGACATTGGCAGATTATCGGGTTCTGCGCAGATGCGCAGCGGCACCTCGGCCCCTGCGCCCGTTGTCAGCAGCAGAAACAATGCAACCAAGCTGCTTGCCGATTTACTGGGGCAGCGCAAAAACATATAATGTCCCTCCGCGCGTCCCGATTTTCTTGAGGTCGCCAGTCATATTGGCAAAGCCTTTTTGCGCCGTCTTGTCGCGTGGGTCCAGATCCCGGCTGATGATCGTCCCGATCCAGCCGCCGATCCCCGATAAGATTGCCACATATTGATGCCCGTCCGGGCCGCGGAACGTGGTAGGCTGGCCCACAATCCCTGAGCCTGTCTGGAACTGCCACAGCAACTTACCGGTATGCACATCTAACGCCTTGAACCAGCCTTCAACGTTGCCGTAGAAGACAATGCCACCTGCTGTTGCTGCCGCCGCACTAAAAACTGGCCATCTTTCGGGCACTTCCCAGGCTTTTTTGCGCGCTACAGGGTCCCAGGCCATAAACGCCCCGGCATTGCCGCCAGGGCCGGGATAGAATTTCGTTTCCACCCCTATATACGGCGTACCGGCGATATAAGAAACATCGGTCAGTTCCCAGTCCATGCAAAGATTATTATGCGGTACATAAAGCAGCCCCGTATCCTTGCCAAACGCTGAAGGGTTCCAGTCTTTTGCGCCCGGCGCATTGGGGCAGACATTGCGCATCACTTCGCCCATCTTCGGTATTTTTTCCGGTGCATCGATCAGGCGGCCCGTCTTCATGTCGACGCCTTTGGAGGCATTGATGAAGACAAACGGATCGGCGGCCAGCACTTCGCCATTAGTCCGGTCAAGCACATAGACATAGCCATTGCGCTCGGGCCGAATGATGATCTTGCGCATGCGTCCCTGCCACGGCAGATCCAAAATGATATTCTCATTAATAGCAGAATGATCCCATAGATCATGTGGGCTGTACTGGTAATACCAGTGCGCTTTGCCGGTGTCCGGTTCGCGTGCGAAAACACCATCGGTCCATAGATTATCACCAGGACGCACCTTATCATTCCAGGGGCTGGGGTTAGAGGTGCCATAGAAAATAAGATCCTGGTCCGGATCATAAGATACCCAGCCCCAGGACGTGCCGCCGCCGATCTTCCATGAATCGGCAGGCCATTCCTTCACGCCCAGATCGGTACCTTTATATTGCGGGTAAAACGGCTTGAAGACGGCGGAATCAATCAATACATCCTTGTCCGGCCCCGTCGCATAAGCGCGCCAGGCGATTGAGCCGTCCTTGGCATTCA
>JAQGJA010000162.1 GCA_028290805.1 Alphaproteobacteria bacterium | reverse complement strand
CGAGGATGATTACGTACCGCCCAGCGATTTCGTGCATCTGGTGGATTAAAAGTTCCTCCCTTAAGGAGAAAGGGATCACTCAATCCTCATACTGCTCCAACCCGCGCCATATTTTGCGCTTCACTGCATACATGATTGCCGCAAAGATGGTGAGGAAAATAATGACCTTGATCCCCATCTGTTTGCGGAGCTCCATTTTCGGTTCGCCCGCCCAGGTCAGGAACGCGGTGACGTCATGGGCCATCTGCTCGGGCGTGGCTTTAACATCGGTATAGGCGACCTGGCCCTCACTGTTTAATGGCGGCGGCATGGCAATCTGGTGGCCGGGGAAGAATTTGTTGTAATTCATATTCTGGCCTAACTTAAAGTCGGCTGGTGGTGTCACGTAACCGGTCAGGATGGCATACACGTAATTCGGTCCGTCATGGCGCGCCTTGGTGATCAGCGACAGATCGGGCGGCAGCGCGCCGCCATTGGAGGCGCGGGCGGCTTTTTCATTCTGGAAGGGTGCTTTGAAACGATCGCTGGCCAGGGCCGGACGCTCGAACATTTCGCCTTCATCGTTCGGGCCGTCTTTTACCATGTATTCAGCCGCGATGGCTTTGACCTCAAGTTCCGACAAACCAATATCGACCAGGTTGCGGTAAGAGAGATAATTCATTGAGTGGCAGGCGGCGCAGACTTGTTTATAAACCTGGAAACCGCGCTGTAGTTCCGCGCGGTCAAAGGTGCCAAAGGGTCCTTCGAACGACCAATCCTGTTTTGGCGGATGGATGAATTCCTCCGCGGCAAGGGCGGGAAAGCCGGCCAGCAGGGTTAAAACGATCAGGAATGAAGAAATGGTTTTTCTCATCTTATCTCTCCATCGGCGCGGGGGCGACAGGTTTGCCCCCATTGTTTTTCTTGGCCAGCACGGCTTCGTGGATCGAAGGCGGCAATTCGGGACGCGGCTCGAATTTTGCGAATAGCGGCACCAGAACAAGGAAATGGGCAAAGTAATACAATGCCGCAACCCGGGCGATCCACAGCCATGGAATATGCGTGTCGCGGCCGAACAATGTCAGATTGGCATCGGCGGGATTATATCCCGCGCATCCCAGCAGGATAAAGGCGATCACGAACACAATCATCGCCTTGCTGTACCAGGGGCGAAAGATCGAGGAACGGATCGGCGAACGGTCCAGCCAGGGCAGGATAAACAGGATGGCGATCGATCCGAACATGCCGATAACGCCTGCCAGTTTTGAACTGATCAGAATGATTTTGGTGAATGGAATGCCGATATCCGGCGCCGCGCGCAAGATGGCATAGAAAGGCAGGAAATACCATTCCGGCACAATATGCGGCGGCGTCTGCATCGGGTTGGCCGGAATGTAATTATCCGGGTGGCCCAATGTGTTGGGCGCAAAAAAGACGAACAGGCAATAGAAAATCAAAAAGACCAGAATGCCGAAACCGTCTTTCATCGTGTAATAAGGATGGAACGGCACGGAATCTTTTTCCGTCTTCATTTCGATCCCCAGCGGGTTGCTGGACCCGGTCACATGCAGCGCCCAGATATGCATGAATACCACACCTACAATAACGAAGGGCAACAAAAAGTGAAACACGAAGAAACGGTTCAGGGTGGGGTTATCGACGGAAAAACCGCCCCACAACCAAGTGACGATATGTTCGCCCACCAAGGGAATGGCCGAAAACAAATTGGTGATAACCGTCGCGCCCCAAAAGCTCATCTGGCCCCAGGGCAGAACATAGCCCATAAAAGCGGTCGCCATCATCAAAAGGAAAATAAGAACACCTAAAATCCATAGGAGTTCACGCGGGCGTTTATACGACCCGTAATACAGCCCGCGGAAAATATGAATATAAACGGCGACAAAGAACATCGATGCGCCATTGGCATGCACATAGCGCAGCAGCCAGCCATAATTGACATCGCGCATGATGCGTTCGACCGATTCAAAGGCAAGGCCGGTATTGGCGGCATAATTCATAGCAAGGACCAGGCCAGTTGCGATCATGGTGATCAGCATGACCATGGCAATGGCACCGAAATTCCAGAAATAGTTGAAATTCTTCGGAGTCGGAAAAACGCCATATTCGTTTTTCATCATTGAAAATAACGGCAGGCGTTCATCGACCCAGGCGATTACCGGGTTTTTGAATTCTGCTCTTCCTTTTTGTCCCATGGGAATTGTCCTTAACCGATTAAAACTTTTGACTCTGACAGGAATTTATACGTTGGCACGGCCAGATTTTTTGGTGCAGGTCCCTTGCGCACGCGGCCCGATGTATCGTAATGCGAGCCGTGGCACGGACAGAACCAGCCATCGTAATCGCCGCGCGGATCGGATGATTTCTGGCCCAGCGGTACACAGCCCAGATGGGTGCAGACCCCAACCAGGATCAGCCATTCCGGTTTCTGCACGCGGTCTTTGTCGGCTTGGGGGTCGCGCAATTCATCCAGTTTGACCTGGGCGGCTTCGTCGATTTCTTTTGGCGTGCGGCGGCGGATAAAGACGGGCTTGCCGCGCCAGGTAATGGTGATCGCCTGGCCCGGTTCGACCGCGCCGATATTCACTTCGGTCGTCGACAGCGCGAGGGTATCGGCGGCGGGATTAAGGCTGTGGATAAAGGGCCAAGCCACCGAGCCTACGCCAACCGCGCCAAAAGCGGCTGCGGTAAGATACAAGAAATCACGCCGCGTCGGTTCCGTCGGGCTTTGCTCGTTCGGCAAAAGTTCTTTTTGGATAAGCTGGTCGTCGTCCATCATGTAATCCTGTCTTGGCGTCATAGAAGACTCTTCTATAAGCCGGATTTGTTAATCGTTTCTGTATGCCCTTTCCTGTGGAAACTGACAAGAGGGTTCCTGTAGGCTTGATAACCACAGGACGAAGAGCGGTCTGGTGGTACTGGTTTTAAACATTGACAAATTTATCTGTCATATTATATGCTTATAGTATCACTTTGCACCTGGAGAGCGCTATGTTCAAATTTTCAATGCTTGTTCTTGCAAGCCTTTTGGCGGCTTCACCTGTTTTGGCCGATGTGACCGTCATCAATAACGGCAATGGTGAAAGCTTTGACCAGGCCGTGGATCGCCTTCCCAATATGACGCCGCAACGCAAGCAAAGAATTCTCGAGGCTTATGCCGCCGGAAAACAACAGGAAGCTTGTGAGGCAACGTCCCAGGTCCCCTGCCCTCGCCGTGCGCGCGATGGCTATTACAGGCGCATGCAAAATAACGGCGCGGCCAATTCCCTGGGCTATCTTGCCGGGTCCGGCGCCGGGTTCAACGATTGAGACTTTGCCTTTTTCAACCTGATATCCCGCAAAATACGGGCGCGGCCTTGCGCCTCTGCGCCGGGCTGGATGTCGCCCTGGACATTATCGAGCCCTGCGGCTTTCCCCTAGATGATGCGCGGCTGAAGCGTGTGGCGATGGATTACCAGGTCGAAGCGAATGTTAAACGCCATGTTTCCTGGGAAGATTTTTTAACGTGGCAGGCGGAAACATTTCCCGCCGCCCGCCTGATTTTAATGACCACCAAAGCCTCCCTGCCCTATTACGATTTCGCCTTCCAACCAGACGACATCCTCATCGCCGGCCGCGAGAGCAGTGGCGTGCCGGAATATGTGCATGAACGCAGCAATGCACGGGTGATCGTGCCGATCAAAACACGCAGCTTTAATGTAATTATTGCTTCTGCTATGGTTTTAGGCGAGGCGTTACGGCAGACGGAACGGTAATCAAAAAGGAGAACGGCATGTCTAAATTTCCCGGCATTTTTATGACTTTTATTGTCGCTCTCGCTACCAGCTTTCTGAGTGTCTCCTATTTTTCCAAACAGAACCATGAAACAGACAGAAAAAATGCTTATGAACGCATTTTGGACAAAGGCGTTCTACGTTGTGGATATTATGTTTTTCCTCCCGCGCTCAGTATCGATCCCAATACAAAAGAGAAAACCGGTTTTGCTGTCGATATCACCAATGAAATTGCCAAGAAACTTCATCTAAAAGTGGAATGGACCGAAGAGGTCACTTTTGGCACCATGATGCCAGCATTACAGGCCAATCATTTTGACGCCATTTGCACGCCTGTATGGGTCAATGCTGCCCAAGGCCGCGAGGTAGAATATACGCGTGATTTGTTTTACACTCCTATTGTTGCGGTTGCCCGCCAGGAAGATATGCGTTTTAAAGATACTAATTCGTTTAATTCTCCATCCATTACGCTGGCGACAATGGATGGAGAAATTACTTCTGCTATTGCTGCCGATGATTTTCCACAGGCTAAAACACTTGCCGTGCCCAATAATTCCGATTTATCCGTCTTGTTTACTAATGTCAAAAATAAAAAAGCGGATGTAACCTTTACGGATTTAAATGCCTTGGAGCGCTTCAATAAAAATAACGACAATGCCTTGAAAAATATTACCCCGGATTATCCGGTGCGCATTTTCCCCTTTACCTTGGCCGTACAAAAGGGAGAGTTCGAATTATTAAGCCATTTAAATTATACAATTACGGAGATGCTTTACAGCGGACAAATCGAAAGAATTGTACGCAAACATGAAATCTATCCCAATTCTTACCTGTATATCAGTACGCCTTACCGCGTTGATTCTTTGCGTAAGTAAAATAATGAATCAACAACAAGCTGCCCAAGACTGGTTCTGTGAATTGCGCGACCGCATCTGCGCGGCGTTTGAAGAACTGGAAGACGCGTTAACAGGCCCCTTCAACGACATGCCACCTGCCCGTTTCACACGCAAAACATGGGATCGTGATGCCGCCCATGACGGCGACCTGTCGGGCGGCGGCGGGGTGATGAGCATCATGCATGGCCGGGTCTTTGAAAAAGTCGGCGTGAATATTTCGGCGGTACACGGCGTGTTCTCGCCCGAGTTCCGCACGAAAATTCCGGGGGCCGAAGAAGACGGAAAATACTGGGCGGCCGGGATTTCATTGGTCGCCCATATGCGCAATCCGCTAGTGCCATCGGTGCATATGAATACGCGCCATATCGTCACGACGAAATCCTGGTTCGGCGGCGGCATGGATCTGACGCCGTCGATACTTTTTGAAGAAGACAACGCGCATTTTCATGGCACGTTGAAAAATATCTGCGACCGGTTCGACCCGGAATACCATGCCAAATTCCAAAAATGGTGCGCGGAATATTTCTTTTTACCGCACCGGAACGAGGAACGCGGCATTGGCGGGATTTTTTATGATTACATCGATAGCGGGGATTGGGAAAAAGATTTCGCCTTTACCAAAGATGTCGGCGCAGGTTTCCTGGACGCTTTTATCCCGCTGGTCCAGCGCCGCATGAATCTGGACTTCACGCCCGAGGACAAAGAAAAACAGCTGATCAAGCGCGGCCGCTATGCCGAGTTCAACCTGCTTTACGACCGCGGCACCACATTCGGCCTGAAAACCGGCGGCAATGTCGAGGCGATACTCATGTCCCTGCCGCCCGAAGCGCGCTGGCCCTAACCAGCCCTTTACCTTTTGCCGCCATTCTGGCAAAACCATTCTTCTAACGGGCCTGTAGCTCAGGGGTTAGAGCCGGCCGCTCATAACGGTCTGGTCGACAGTTCAAATCTGTCCGGGCCCACCATTTATCTTTATGCACAGCAGTTGCGTTTATCGGCATTGAACCAGTCTTCATCTGTGATGGTACAGCATTTCTCCGAAACCA
>JAQGJA010000174.1 GCA_028290805.1 Alphaproteobacteria bacterium | reverse complement strand
AAAATTGCTCAATTAAAGCAAATATATTTATATTATTTCTCTAGGGATGGGTTAATTTGAAATAAAACCAATTCCAAATCTATTTTTCGCTCATTCTTCGTGGCAGATTGCTGCATGCAATCGCCGTGACGGAAAAGTATTAACCAGTTTCGTCTTTACAGAGGAAAAGGCTGGGATGCAAAAACAAGGAAAAGCTTTTTACCGCTTATCCCAGATTCTGCATCGCGCCGTGGCAATGCTTGTATTTCTTGCCCGAGCCGCAGGGGCAGGGCGCATTGCGCTGGGTGTCGGTCCAGGTGGCGGGGTTGCTTTGGTCAAAGACCTGTTTCACGACCGGGCCTTTGGAAAAGCTTTGGCGGCCGCCGTCGAAACCGATGACGTTATTTTCCTCGGGGCTGCCCATGAAATCGGCTAATGCCGGGTCCATGGCCGGATCCAGGCGCGTTTCGATCATCGGCTCAGGGGCCGGGGGTTGCTGCAAGGCGCGCAGGTCATCGGCGGTGGTGACGTTATAGCCCAGCAAGACATGCGAGATATCATCCTTGAAATCATCCAGCATGGCATTGAACATGGCAAAGGCTTCGGCCTTGTATTCATTGACCGGATCGCGCTGGGCGTAACCGCGCAGGCGGATGCCCTGGCGCAGATGGTCCAGATTGAGCAAATGCTCTTTCCAGCTCTTGTCCAAAGCGCGCAGCACCAGGTTATGCTCCATATCGGCGAACAAATTGGTGGCGAAATCGCGGGCAAAGGACGGGTCGCTGTCTTCGGGCAGGCCGTAAAGCGCAGGATAGGCCTGGATCGCGTCGATGAAATCGCTTTGTTTCTTGGCCCAATGCGCGGCGACGATTTCCAGGATCTTGTCGGTCAGCTCCTCTTCACCGATCCCGTCCTGGGTCGCCAGTTCCTGTACGTTGAAAGGCGCGTTCAGCAGTTTTTCCAAATCTTCCTGCAAGGCATCGAGATCCCATTTTTCCTTATAGGAATTGGCGGGAATGCGGGCTTCGACCTTGCCCAGCGTGACATCCTCGATAATTTCGCGCACCATTTCGCTTAAGCTGTCAGTGGTCATCAACTGGCGGCGCTGTTCGTAAATCACCTTGCGCTGGTCGTTGACGACGTTGTCGTAGCGCAACACGTCGCGGCGGGAATCGAAATGCTGGGCCTCGACTTTTTTCTGGGCGCGTTCGATGGCGGTGTTGATCCAGGGGTGATAAATCGACTGGCCTTCCTTGATGCCCAGACGCTGCAGCACGGGGTCGATACGCTCGGCCCCGAACACGCGCATCAGGTCGTCTTCCAGCGAGATAAAGAATTTCGATGCCCCGGGATCGCCCTGGCGTCCGGCGCGGCCGCGGAGCTGGTTGTCGATGCGGCGCGATTCATGGCGCTCTGTGCCGATGATATATAATCCGCCGGCTTCCAGGACGATGGGCTTGTCGCGCTCGACCTCGGCATTGATGCGGTTGCGCATTTCCTCGATCTGTTCGGGGGTTTCTCCGCCTTTTAACTGGCCTTCCAGGAGAAGGTCGGCATTGCCGCCCAGCTTGATATCGGTGCCGCGTCCGGCCATGTTGGTGGCGATCATCACCGCACCGGGGCGTCCGGCCTGGGCGACGATATAGGCTTCCTGTTCATGGTGGCGGGCGTTCAGGACGTTATGCGGGATTTTCTCGCGCTTGAATAAAGCCGAGAGCTGTTCCGATTTTTCGATCGAGGTGGTGCCGACCAGTACCGGTTGCTTGCGCGCATGGGCTTCTTTTACCAATGCCACGATGGCGACCAGTTTTTCCGCCTCGGTGCGGTAAATTTCGTCATTCTCGTCGATACGCTGGACCGGGCGGTGCGTCGGGATGGAGATGACGTCCAGGTTGTATATCTCGGCAAATTCCGAGGCTTCGGTCAAGGCCGTACCGGTCATGCCGCCGAATTTCGGATAAAGGCGGAAGAAATTCTGGAAGGTGATGCTGGCCAGCGTCTGGCTTTCGCGCTGGACCGGCACGTGTTCTTTGGCTTCCAGCGCCTGGTGCAAGCCTTCGCCATAGCGGCGGCCCGACATCATGCGGCCGGTGAATTCATCGATGATGATGATCTTCTTGTCTTTGACGATATAATCCTTGTCGCGCTTATACGATTTATGCGCGCGCAGGGCCTGGGTAACGTGATGGACCAGGTTCATGTTCGGCGTGTCATACAACCCGCCGCTTTCCAGCAATCCCGCTTCGCGCGCCAAAGCTTCGATATGCTCGACCCCGTCATCGGTCAAAAGGACAGAACGGGTTTTTTCGTCCTGCTCTATGTCTTTTTCATCGACCAGTTGCGGGATCAGTGCATCGACGCGCAGATACATGTCGGTGGTATCTTCCGACGGGCCGGAAATGATCAGCGGCGTGCGCGCTTCGTCGATCAAAATGGAATCGACCTCGTCGATGATGGCGTAATGGAAGGGGCGCTGGACCATGTCGTCCAGGCGATAGACCATATTGTCGCGCAGATAATCGAAACCCAGCTGGTTATTGGTGGCATAGGTAATATCGCAGGCATAGGCTTCTCTGCGGTCCTCGGGCGGGATCTGTTCCAGGATGACGCCGACGGTCAGGCCCAGGAATGTATAAACGCGGCCCATCCATTCGCTGTCGCGCTCGGCCAGGTAATCATTGACGGTGACGACATGCACGCCCTGGCCGGTCAGGGCGTTAAGATAAACGGGGAGAAGGGCGACCTGGGTTTTTCCCTCGCCGGTGCGCATTTCGGGGATTTTCCCCTGGTGCAACGCGATGCCGCCCATTAACTGCACGTCATAGTGGCGGGTGCCAAGGACGCGCTTGGTGGTTTCGCGCACGACGGCAAAAGCCTCGGGCAGCAGCTGGTCTAATGTAGCGCCTGTCGCCAGACGCTGGCGGAATTGCGCGGTCTTGCCGCGCAATTCGTCGTCGGAAAGCGCGGAAATGGTTGGTTCCAGCGCGTTGATGGCGTTG
>JAQGJA010000131.1 GCA_028290805.1 Alphaproteobacteria bacterium | reverse complement strand
ACGCTCCCGGTAATTTAGGACATATTATTAGAACATATAACGACTAATGACAAGTATAATCAAGCCCGCTCGTACTGCACCGGCAGTTTAACGGCATCTTTTTTGTGCACGTCCCTTGCGGCATCTTTCGGCCAATAAGGGTGGCGCAGTAATTCGCGGCCTAAATAGACCATGTCCGCCTGGCCGTTGCGAATGATCTGGTCGGCCTGCATGGGCTGGGTGATCATGCCGACGGCGGCGGTGGGGATATTGGCCTGGCGCTTGACGGCTTCCGCGATGGGCAATTGATAGCCAGCGCCGACGGGGATGGTGGCGTGGGGCGTATTGCCGCCCGAAGAGCAATCGATGAGATCGATGCCCGCCGCTTTTAGTTTATGGGCGAGGGCTACGCTGTCTTCAATTGTCCAGCCGCCCGTCATCCAGTCCGTGCCGGAGATGCGGACGGTCAAAGGTTTGTCTGCGGGCCATGTTTCCTTGACCGCTTCGATGACTTGCAAAAGCAAGCGGGCGCGATTGTCAAAGCTGCCGCCATAATCATCGCTGCGGATGTTGGAAAGCGGCGAGAGGAAAGAATGGATCAGGTAACCATGCGCTGCATGAATTTCCACCCATTCATATCCTGCGGCAACAGCGCGGGCGGCGGCATCTCGGAACGCTTCGGTGACGCGGGTGATGCCCGCTTTATCCAGGGCAACGGGTTTGCGGTACAGGACTTCGCCAAAAGCCTCATCCGTCGGCCCATAAAACTCCCAGCCCCCATGCGCAATTTCCAGATGGGACCCGCCTTCCCAGGGCCGCGCCGCGCTGGCTTTTCGTCCGGCATGGGCCAATTGGATGCCGGGGACGCCGCCATGTTTCTTGATCTCGCCGGTGATGCGCTTCAGCGGGGCGATCTGGCTGTCCTGCCAAAGCCCTGCATCGCCCGGGGTGATGCGGCCTTCGGGCAGGACGGCGGTGGCCTCGGCGATCAACAGCGCCGTGCCGCCGATGGCGCGGCTGACCATATGGGTGAAATGCCAGTCCGTGGCATGTCCGTCCTCACTGGAATACATGCACATCGGGCTCATCCCGATGCGGTTGCGCAGAGTGACGGATTTGATGGTCAATGGTTCGAAAAGATGGGGCATGGAAATAAGATGACGATAGCTGGGCATTATTCAAGAGGGGTTTTAAATTTTCGGAACAAAGCCTAGTATCCAGGCCATGAATCTTACTTTGAATCCCACTCTGAACCCCGCTTCTGTGCCTGAAAATTCCCTGCAAAACGCCCTCAGCCAGTATTTCGGCTATGACAGTTTCCGGCACCGGCAGGAAGAGGTGATCACGCGCGTGATGAATGGCGGCGACAGTATCGTGCTGATGCCGACGGGCGGCGGGAAATCGATCTGTTATCAATTGCCCGCCATGCTGCTTCCCGGGATCACGATTGTCGTGTCCCCCCTGATTGCCCTGATGCGCGACCAGGTCGATGCCCTGCGCGTCAACGGCATTGCGGCAAGCTTTATCAATTCGACGCAAGGCAATGCGGAACAGGATGAAATTTTCGTGCAATTGCGGGAAGGCAAAACCAAGCTTGTCTATGTCGCACCTGAAAGATTGCTCAGCGACCAGCGTTTCCGTCATTTGCTGAAAAGCGGTGCCGTGTCATTATTTGCGATTGACGAAGCGCATTGCATCTCGCAATGGGGCCATGATTTCCGCCCCGAATATGCCGCATTGGGCCAGTTTATCGCAGAATTCGCCGATATAACCGTCCTGGCTTTGACGGCGACCGCGGACAAGATGACGCGCGAGGATATTATCGCCCGGCTCGGCCTCAATGATTACCAGATATTCGAAGATTCATTCGACCGGCCTAATATTTTTTACGCCGTTGCACCCAAACAAAACTGGCGCGAAAAGCTGGACCGGTTTTTAAAGGAGCGGTCGCAGGAAAGCGGGATTATTTATTGCCTGTCGCGCGCAGGCACTGAAAAACTGGCTGATGAATTACAGGCAGCGGGATTTATCGCCGAGGCCTATCATGCCGGATTATCGGCCAGCGATCGCGATGCGCGCCAGGACCGTTTTCTGCGCGATGAAACGCGGATCATGGTGGCGACGATCGCGTTCGGAATGGGCATCAATAAAAGCAATGTCCGTTTCGTCGTCCATGCCGATATGCCACGGGGCATCGAAGGCTATTACCAGGAAACAGGCCGCGCGGGCCGCGACGGTCTGCCCAGCCAGGCCTTGTTGTTTTATTCGCCCGCCGATGTGCTCAAACTGAAAAACATGATCCGCATCGACGGCAATGACGATCAAACGCGCATCCAGCAGCAGAAACTGGATCGCATGGCCAGATTGTGTGAGGCAACCTCGTGCCGCCGGCATTTTCTGCTGGAATATTTTGGCGAAAAAGCGCCAGGGCGCTGTGAGAACTGCGATGCCTGCCTGACTGAATATGTGATGGAGGATGTGACGCTGCAAGCGCAGAAAATGCTGAGCGCGGTGGCGCGGTTGCAGGGACGTTTCGGTTTGCATTACATCGCCGATTTCCTGCGCGGCAGTCCCACTTCGCGGCCCGAGCACAAGGAAATGAAAACCTGGGGCATCGGCAAGGATATTTCCAAAAACATGTGGCTGCATTACGCACATGGCTTGATGGCGCAAGGGTACCTGCAACAGACATTGGATAAATTTCCGCTGCTGCAGATGACGGAAAAATCGCGCGCCATCCTTAAAGGCGAAGAAAAAATCAGCATGGCCAAACCGGCCGAACCGGTGCGCCAGGACGCAAAAAACAAGGGGCTGGAAAACGCGCATGCGCCGTTATTCGAGCAACTCAAACAATTGCGCCGTTCCATTGCGATGGAACAAAACGTGCCGCCCTATGTTATTTTTTCCGATGCGACTTTGGCGGAACTTGCCACCTATGTGCCGCAAACAATGGATGATCTGCGCCGCATTTCCGGCTTTGGCGAAGTGAAATTGCAGCGTTATGGCGCAGCGTTCCTGGCTGCTGTAAAACACTACGCAGCCGAAAATAACCT
>JAQGJA010000130.1 GCA_028290805.1 Alphaproteobacteria bacterium | reverse complement strand
GCAGCAATGATTATTTGGGCATGAGCCGCCATCCGCTTGTGATACAAACAATGCATGACGTGCTGGATAATGTCGGTGCGGGTGCAGGCGGGACGCGCAATATTGCAGGCAATTCCATTTATTTGGTGGCCTTGGAAGAAAGCCTGGCCGATCTGCATGGTAAAGAAGCCGCGCTGGTTTTTTCCTCGGGCTATGTCGCCAACCAGACTTCGCTTGCGACTTTGGCGAAACTCATGCCCGAAACGGTTATTTTTTCCGACGAGAACAACCATGCGTCCATCATCCAGGGCCTGTCTCTTGCGCGCTGCGAGAAACATGTCTTTCGCCATAACGATGCAGGCCATCTGGAAGACTTGCTGAAAAGCGTCGATGCAAAACGGCCGAAAATCATCGTTTTTGAATCGGTGTATTCCATGGATGGGGATATCGCGCCGATTGCCGAATTGGTGGCACTGGCCAAAAAATACAACGCGCTGACCTATCTCGATGAAGTGCACGCCGTCGGCCTGTATGGCCCGCACGGCGGCGGCATTGCCGAACGAGAAAATTTAAGCGATGCGGTCGATATTATCAACGGCACGCTCGGCAAGGCCTATGGCTGCGTTGGCGGTTACATTGCCGCCAGCGCTGAAATCATCGATGTCGTGCGTTCCTATGGCAGCGGCTTTATCTTTACTACCGCCTTGCCGCCCCATATTGCCGCCGGCGCTTTAGCCAGCGTGAATTATTTAAAAGCCAGCAATGTTGAACGTGTCCTGCACCAGGAACGTGCCGCTTTGACTAAAAACATCCTGGAAAAATCGGGCCTGAATATCATGCAGACCAATACGCATATTGTCCCGCTGGTCATTGGCGATGCGGCAATCTGCAAGCAAAAAGCGGATGAATTGCTGCATAACCATCATATCTATGTGCAGCCGATCAACTACCCCACCGTGCCGCGCGGCACTGAACGCTTTCGCCTGACCCCCTCGCCTTTTCATGGCAGGCTGGATATTGAAAAGCTGGCGGCGGCTTTACTGGAAGTGCTGGCTGAGACGTCGGGGCTGAAGAAGGCGGCATGACGTTTACTGCGTATCGGCAGGCGAACTGTATTTGAAATTATCCATGTAAGTCTGGCCCTTTACACGGCGGGGCTTGACCTCGACCACGGTATAGGAAAGGCCTTTTTTCTCGGCAAAGGCGACGGCGTCTTCGAGCGTGTCGAAACCGATTTTTACCTGGTTGAGCGTATCGCCAGAGGCGACCCAGCCCATCAGGGCTTCGGGCTGGCGTTTGGTTTCCAGTTCATATTCCAGCACCCAGTTTTTTGTGCGGCCACGGCCCGACTGGGTCGGATTTTTCATTTGCTTGAAAATGCGGACATTGGATGCGGTCATTATTTTTGCTCTGCCGGCGGGGCTCGGGGGTCTATGGCTTCTTCGTTTTGTCCGGGCAACAGCGAGGTTTCCACTTTGTCGCCGACTTTGATGCCGCGCTTTGCCGCCTGGCCGCCAGCGATTTCAAGGACGGCCATGACGGGCACTTTTGATGGGATGGCGGTTTCATCCAGCGGCTTGGCCATTTCCTGGATCGTGGCGATCTTGCCGTGTTTGGTGATGAAAATGATGTCCAGCGGGATCAGCGTATTTTTCATCCAGAAAGAACGTGGCTCCTCGCCCTCGAATAAAAAGAACATGCCCCGGTCAGCAGCCAGCGATTTGCGGTACATCAGCCCGCGCGCCATGTCTTCGGGCGTGTGCACATATTCCACCTGGAACATCTGGGGGCCTTTGTCTGTGTGGATATAAACGGGGTACAGCACACCAGCGCAGGCGGAAAAAATCGCCAAAGGCAAAAGCCCCAGGACAACCGGCAGGAACAGGAACTGGATCGCCGCCTTATTGAATTTTTGATAGAAAACCATGGATCGTTTCCTCTGCACCATAATCATAAATATCATTATGCGAGGCGTGTTCAAGGATGACAAGCTCTTTCTGTTTTGCCGTTACCAGGCTGAACAGCTTTTTCCCGAAACGGACAGGAATGGTCCGGTCTTTTTCCCCGTGCAGGATCAGGACTGGCATCCTTAACTGGCCGATTTTCCTGCTGCTTTCAAAGCGCTCGGTAAGCAGCAGATGGACGGGTACGAACCAATAATGCGAAGCCGCCACATCGGCAATCGAGGTATAAGGCGCTTCCAGCACCAGCGCACGGGCATTGGGGTGTTCCAGCGCCATCTGGGTCGCCACGCCTGTGCCCAGAGACTCGCCGTAAAGCACGGTGTCCTGGATCCGGACCCCCTTCTCCTTTACCGCTTTGATGGCTTGGCGTGCATCGGCATAAAGGTTTTTCTCGCTCGGGATGCCGGGATTGCCGCCATAGCCAGGATATTCGACCAATGCGACGCCATAGCCTCGGGCGATGAAATAGCGTGCCTTCATAATGCGGCCTGCGGCATTGCCCGCATTGCCATGGAAATATACGATGGTGGGATTCCCGTCCTTAGCCGGATACCACAGGTTCTTAAGCGCCAGCCCGTCTTCGGTATACAGGGTTAAAATCTGGAATGGCGTAATATTCTGTTCCAGGAAACCGTCATTGCTGTCGGGGAAAAAAAGCAGTTTCTTCTGGTTAAAATACAGGATCGCAACCAGGACGAAATAAAATGCCAACACCCAAAAAAGGATCATCCTTGCACCCGAAACAAATCCCTTTCCCGCATTCATGGCGTTACGGCGTCATCG
>JAQGJA010000123.1 GCA_028290805.1 Alphaproteobacteria bacterium | reverse complement strand
AGCGCGGTCAGCCAGTTGCTTGGCCATCGGTTCGACCGGGCCGATCCAGTTGACCGTGACCGAACGGCGCAGTTCCGGCGGGGCGGAAGAGGCCAGAGGCGGCAAATCGGTCGGGGTGCGGACCTGTTCGATGGCAGCCAGCGTGTCCAGCGCGGAAGAAGCGCGGTCGGCGGCCTGGGCCAGGCGCATCGTGACATTTTCAGGTTCCACGACCAGTTGCGGCTTTGGCATGTTGCCGGTACAGGCGCCAAGCGCCAAAGAGCCAAGGGTTACAAATATAAATGATTTCACCAGGTATTTCATTAAAGTCCCATTATCCGCTGTAAGGGCCAAAGCCCCGGGTGTTCCACAAACTATCACGCTAATATCAAAATGTGAATTAAAAATATAAAGACTTTGCAAATTCTGTTTTCCAAAGGGCATAATCGCGGTAAAGCCAGTTATTGCTGGGTTTCGCACCCTTCCAGGCAGGAAAATTCTTTTCTTTGTCCGGTTTCCCTCCCTTAAGCCCCCCAGCAATCCTGCTGCGAATCAAGGCAGGTCAGTCCTGGATCAGGTTAAGCCCGCGCATCGCGCCGATCACCTTGCGCGCATAAACATAGCCGAAACGCGGTGTCTTGGAATGGTAATGAGCGATGGCCAAAGTCAGGTTGCGCGATTCATTCAGGCGCTGGCGCAAGATCCAGGCGGCGACATTGACATTGACGCAAGGATCGTCTTTCACCATGCGGTAAGCCGTATTGTAATTGACGCGCCAGTATTTGGCCAGGCTGGGCAGCCACATCGTGTTAATCTGCATCGGGCCAAGGTCAAACGTACCATTTTTATTGGGGCCCACAACCTGGCCGATCCGGCCGCCTTCGACCTGCATGATGCCGACAATGACCGCAGGCGGTACGCTGTAGGTTTGCGCTGCCAGCATTAGGCAGGTGGCGATGACGGTGTTGATGGCCATATGACTTCTTAATAGTACGGGTTTCGGGGTGATTCTGCCATAATACTATTTGTCAAAAGGTTAATTTTTGCCTGCAGGCACCAGGTTCAGCTCATTTAAAAACGCCGGCCAATCTTTTGGCAGGCCGCGTAAAATGCGGATCTTCTGTCCCGGCGAGCGATAGACGATAAAAGGCAGCTGGTGCAACTGGAGCCTTTTGGCAAGATCAATCGTGGCCTTCATGGCGATGGCTTTTTTTGCATCGGGGGCTTCGTTGTTTTCTGCGGCAGGCTGGCCCTGCATCACGCGCTGCCAGGATTTCTGTGGGTCATTGCTGCCGAGCACCGTTGCAACATCCATGATTGCATTGGCGGTCGATGCCATCGGCACGGCATGGAAAATCAGCCTGTTATCGCTGGCAAAGGGAGCCAGTTTTTCCCAGATTTCCTTGGTTTGCGGTTTGGCCAGGTCCATCAAGGCATAAATTTCCGGCGCACCGGGCGCAGAGCCGAAAGTGACCCGGCCTGTTTTGCCCAGATCGCGCCATAAGGTTTCCGCAGGGGATAATTTGGTTTCGCTTTCGGGTGGGGCGGGCGGCGCGACAGGGGGCTGCCCCGTGTCCGGCGGTGTTACGACCGCATGTTCCGGGTTTTCGGGGACATGCTCTGCCTCGGGCGGCTCCCCGGCGGCAGGCTGTTCTGTGGTTTCATCCTCGGCCTCGGCGTTGGGCGGCTTTACCCGGGCAACGATATCCTTGGCGCGTTCGGGATGGGTTTTAAGGAAATCACGGGTCAGGGCGGAACTGACTTCCTTGCCATCCGGACCGATCATTGCCCCGCCGACAATAGCGCTGTCCTGGCTGGGCAGGACAAAGACGACCTGCATGATGTCGGGACCCGATAACAGCCAGTTCTGGACCCCGCCGCTTGTGCCCAGGTAATCATACATATAACCCTTGTTATCACCGACCAGCTTGTTCAGCACGCCGATCTTTTTGGGGTCGGGGGCAATTGCGTTTTTTTCCGGCTGTTTTTCTGTTGCCTTCTGCTGGGCCAGCACCGGCAAGGCGCAAAGCGAAGAGGTCAAGGCTAATACGGCCAGCAGCGAGGTTCTTTTCATAGGAAATTTCCGTTTCATCATGCGGCGGCCTCAGATGTATTCAAGGGCGGGTTTTGCGGCTGGACCAGTTTTTGTCCGCTATTCTGAGGGCCAAGAGCCAGGATCGATTGCAATTGCTGCAGGCTCATGATCGCCTGGACCATATCCGGGGCGGGGAAAGCCGCGGGCAAAAGCAGGAAGATATCGGTCTCCCCCGGCAAAAGATGCGACAGGACCAAGGGTAACACCGCGCCCAGTTTGGCCCCGCCGAAAACCGGGATACCGGCCATGCGCGCCGCCAGCACAGCGCCCAAAAGCGCAAACAAATCATGCCCGGCCCCCAGGCTTTGCAGCAAAGCCAGCGGTTCTGCGGCATTTTCCTTCAATAATTCACTGTGCCAGTTTTGCAGGATCGTATCGCTGCCCTGGCTGAGCGAATCGACGATCAGGCAATCCACATGTTCTTCGACCGCCATCAGCCCATAGATTAACGCTTGAGCGGCTTCTTCTTCGCTGATGCCAGCGGCGGTAATTTCCGGCGTTAAATCCAATT
>JAQGJA010000114.1 GCA_028290805.1 Alphaproteobacteria bacterium | reverse complement strand
GCCGCTTTGGCCCTGATGAACCAGCACAATATCACCCAGCTGGTCGTGGTCGATGGCGACAAACCCGTTGGCCTGATCCGCCTGCACGATATCATGCGCGCCGGGGTGGCATAGATTGGCCGTATTGAATGCCCATTCCTATCGCGTCACATTTTTGCGCTGGACCCTGCCGGTGCTGGCTTTGCTTACGCTGGCGCTGGCGATTGCCTGGCCCGCGCTCAAGGAAATGCAGGTCAATAAATTAAGCGAACAAAGCGCGACCCGCCTGCGCGTGGAAGGCATCGCCATGACCATGCCCGGTGCAGGCAAGCCCGTGCAGTTGCAGATGAACAAGCCCGAATATTCCGGCTTGGACGACCAGGGGCGCCCCTATGTCATCACCGCCGATCATGTGATCCAGGAAGGCATGCAGCCTGGCACAAGCGCTATGCAGCTGGAAAAACCCACTGCACAATTAACTTTGGACGGCACCGGCAAGGAACATGTCGATGTCGATGCAGCCACCGGTTTTTACGACCCGGCCCAGAAAACATTACAATTAAGCGGCCCGGTCAAGGTCACGCATACGACCGGCTATACGCTGGATCTGCAGGACATGTCGGTCGATTTCATCAAAGGCTCGGGCATAACCGACAATCCGGTTTCGGGACGCGGGCCCGGCGGCACATTGACCGGCGAGAAAATGGAAATGCAGGATCGCGGCAACCGCATCATCCTCAAAGGCCGCAGCAAAATTATCCTGACGCCAAAGGAAAACGGCTGATGCGCAATCCTTTTATTTCCCCCCGATTTCATTCGCGCCTTTGCGCCTTTGCGGTTCTTTTTTTATCTCTGGGCTTCCCCGCTTTCGCCGCGGAAACGCCAAAAGAAAAACCCCCCGTGGAAATCGAAGCCTCGCACCAATTGGAATGGCTGCGCGACCAGAATAAATACCGCGCCACCACCGATGTATTGATCAAACAGGGCTCGACCACGATCACCGGCGACAATGCCGAGGCCGAATATGACGCTAAAGAAGGGCCGTCCGCACTGACCGTCATCACCGTCACCGGCAATGTGGTGATCAATGACACGGGCCGCATCATCCATGCGGAAAAAGCCGTTTACGACACGCGCACGCAGATTTTGAATTTAACGGGCGATACCATTACGCTGGACACGCCCCAGATGAATGCCGTCGCGCATAAAACAATGGATTACAACGCCGCCGAAAACAAAGCCACCGCCACCGGCAATGCCATGGTGAAAAACCCCACCCAGCAGGTGAACGGGGAAACCATCACCGCCTGGCTGGAAAAAGACACCAACCGCCTGCTGCGCGCCGAAGCGTCGGGCCGTGTCGTCATCACGCGCAAGGCCCCCGATGGCACGGCTGATATCGCCCGTTCCGGCAACGCCGTATATGACGCCGACAAGAACACGGCGCATCTGACCGGCAATGTGAAAATGGCGCGCGGCGAAAATTTCATGCAGGGCGATGACGCCGTGATCGACATGACCACGGGCCATGCCACCTTGACCAATAAGACCGCTTCGACCGGGGCAAAACCCGCCCGCGTCCGCGCCATTTTCTCGACCGCAGGCAATGGCGATAAACCTGCCTCTGTCACGCCCGTTATTTCTGCAAGCGCCGCCCAATGACCAATACAACGATGACCATGATCCCGAAAAAGCCCGCCCGCGTAAGCAGCGCCAAAATCCGCCCCATCCGCGGCGATGTGCCCATGGAGGTAAAAAAATCCACCGGCCTGGTGGCAAGCCACCTGGCCAAGCATTACCAGAAACGCCCTGTCCTGCGCGATGTTTCCATCTCGCTCCAGCGCGGCGAGGCGGTCGGGCTGCTCGGGCCGAACGGCGCGGGCAAGACCACGTGTTTTTATATCATCAGCGGCTTGATCCGCCCCGATTCCGGCACGATCATGCTGGATGATAACGATATCACCACCCTGCCCATGTATCGCCGGGCGCGCCTTGGCATCGGTTATCTGCCCCAGGAAATGTCCATCTTCCGCGGCCTGAATGTGGAACAGAATATCCTGGCCGTGCTGCAGGCGATCGAACCCGACACCCAGCGCCGCGAGCAGCAGCTGGAAAATTTACTGGCGGAATTTTCCATCACCCATCTGCGCTATTCCCCGGCCCAGGCCTTGTCGGGCGGTGAGCGCCGCCGGGTCGAGATCGCCCGGGCGCTTGCCGCGCAACCCGAATTCATCCTGCTGGACGAACCCCTTGCCGGGATCGACCCCATCGCCGTGAGCGATATCCGCACGCTGATCGCGCATCTAAAGAAACGCGGCATCGGCGTTTTATTGACCGATCACAATGTGCGCGACACGCTCGAAGTCGTCGACCGCGCCTATATCCTGCATGGCGGCCAGGTATTGATGGAAGGCAAACCCGACGACATCGTCGGCAACAGCGACGTCCGCAGGGTTTACCTGGGCGAGAAGTTCAAGTTTTAAATTATTTCTTTACGGGCAAAAGCGGCTTTACGGCATTGCCGAAGGCCTGGTATTTCACCGTCACGTCTTTCATGCTTTCCATGAAACCGTCCAGTTTCTGCACGAATACGGGGTCATTCTTTTCTACAGCCAGTTCGCGAATACGGCCAATGAAATACTCCCCCACCTCCTGCCTGTTTTCCAAAGAATTTTTGCTCGTGATCGGCTGGTCCAAAGGATAGAGATAGCGTTTGGCGATTTTTTCGCTGGCCAGAATATGGCGCGATTCATCTTCCTGCGCCTCTTCCTCGCGGCCCATCAGGGACAGGACGGGATGGTTTCGCGAAAAATCCTTGTACCCCTCCGCCAATTCTATGGGTTTCAAATAATTCCCGCGAATATTCTCGGGCATTTCATGGGCATACACTGTTTTCAGGGTAATAAGATCATAAAGATTGTCCGGGAATTTTTCCACGGGGCTTTTACTGGAAGCCGCTTCCAAAGAAGCATCGATGGCTTTGCGATGTACGTCGTACAGTTCACCGCTGGCGACAAGATCGCTCAGGCTTTGTTCCGTTTCAGGGGTGCTTAGATCGGTCATTATTTTTCCTTTAAACAAACTTGGAAGGCTGTGCAATCAGGCCTTGCCGCCCGGCGGCTTGAGATTCAATTTCGCCGCGTAATTTTGCCCGATATCATAAATTTTCCGGCTTTCCGCAAGGAATTCGCCCAAGGCTTCTTCAACCTGGGGCAGCTTGCCTTCGGAAAGCGCGATGATTTTGTCACTGACATGTTCCAGGACCTCAAGCTTGTACGCCATTGACGGTTTTTCTGTTTTTTCCATGGTCAGAACATTCAAAACCTCTGCGGCCTTTTCCGGGCTGTCCAGGATATGCTTTTCCGGTACCGCATCCCCTGCGCCAAGCGCGCGGTTCAGGCGCGTGACCGGCCCCGCCGCATCCTGCCAAAGCGCTGGCAGCGTTTCTCCGGGCGCATTCTTGCTGATATGCCCTTTCATGAATTCCGGCGCATTTTCATGCGTGATGACTTTTGTCTGCAATATTTCAAGCAGGTTTTCGCTGAAGGCAGATGCGGCCAGCCCGCTTTCTTCGCCGCTGAAGAATTTGGAAATCTCACGGTAAAGCCCGATGGCCACGCCGGTTTTGGCCTTCAGATCCTCATGGATCTTTACGGTTTCGTCACTGGCAAGAGGCAGGGCATGAATATCGGTCATGGGCAATTTCCTATGTTTATCCGTTAACATAGCACAAAATAAACGGCCATTCCATTAAATTCAGCGCAGCTTAAGTAACAATGCCCCCAGGCTATTTTCAGGCCACATCCCGGCGCAAAGAATTGGGAGAGGAAGGTTCGGCCCCGATAGGCGTTATGAACGGGCGATCGGTAATATCAGCTGTGTTCAGATTGAATATCTTATCAAGAAACGTAATGGAATGATTCATAGCCTGTTCAAAATGGCCCGGGCCGTCCAGCGCATGTTTGCCGCCTTCGATCTTCTTAAACAGAGAATCGGGACCTTCAAGTTTCTTGAATAAGGGATTTGGGAAAGCATCGGCAAATTGTTTGGTTTTATCAATAGTCGTGAGTTCATCCTTTGTCCCCTGGATACACAGAATTGGTTTTTTAATTTTCGCCGCTTTTTCCAAAAGACTGGATTTCATGCATTCTTTATAGAACTGGTAGGCGATCTCTACATTCTCGCCCAGCAGCGGCCTGTTGCAAAAGCCGCGATATTCCCAAAAGGTGCGTTCTATTAAATTCAGTTCCTTGACGCGTTTTTTGAACAACTCTTCCGGCTCGGATACCGAGGAAATAAAAATAGCCGCTTTTAAAGGGGAGTCGGGATTGTCAGCCA
>JAQGJA010000113.1 GCA_028290805.1 Alphaproteobacteria bacterium | reverse complement strand
TCCCCCTGTTTTAACAAAGGCTGGACCGCTTCATATAAAGCAAGCCCGACCGCATAACCCAGCCAGGACAGATGCGAAAAATCAGGAAAAGCTTCGACCAGCGTGCAATACAGATTACCTGGCGGCGACTGCCATTCCCTGCCCCGCCTGCCATAACCGCCGGTCTGGATATCGCTGAGGATTATATCGCCGGGTCCGTAAATATTTTTACGCGCTTCGAATTGCGTGGAATCGATGCTGTCGAAATGGTGGATCTTAAAATGCCGGCTCACTGCAACTGGCTGGCCCAGCTGGCGAACTGGCTTAACGGTGCTGGGTAAATCAGCAAGGCCAGGTTGAGCAAGGCCGACAAAACCGCAATAAAAACCCAAAGGCGCGAAGGCGTCAGCACGGCGGCGTCCTCGAAGGGTGCATCGAAATACATGATTTTGATCAGGCGCAGATAGTAAAAGGCCGAAACCACGCTGAACAAAACGCCCAGGACCACAAGCCAGGTCAAATTCGCCTGCACGGCTGCGGTAAATACAGCGACCTTAGCAAAGAAGCCAACGAAAGGCGGGATGCCGGCCATCGATAATAACAGGGCGGCAAAGCTGGCGGCAAAGACCGGGTGGCGCTTGGCCAGGCCAGAAAAATACGCCGTCTGTTCGTCGCCTTCATGCGCGTCATAGACGGCCAGGATGGTGGCAAAGGAACCCGCGCTCATGATGATATAAATAACGCTGTAGAAGATCGCGCCGTTGATCCCCGCCTGCCCGCCTGCAGCCAGTGACAATAAAATAAAACCGATATGGCCGATTGAGCTGTAGGCCATCAGGCGTTTGACGTTGCGCTGGGCAATGGCGGCAAAAGCACCGACAGCCATGGAAATGATGGATAAGGCGACCAATATCTGCTGGGTCTGTTCAAAGACCGGCGCGAAAGGCGAACTGATCAGGCGGCAGATCACGCCGATAGCGGCGGCTTTTGGCGCCATGGCGAATAAAGCTGTAACCGGTGTCGGTGCGCCCTGATAAACATCCGGCGCCCACATATGAAACGGGGCAGCCGCGACTTTGAAACCGATGCCGCACAAGACCAGGACCAGGCCGATAATGACGCCGGGATTGACGACTTCATGCGCGGCCAGCGTATTGGCAATGGTGATGTAGGATGTGCTGCCCGTATAGCCGTACAATAATGAAATTCCGTACAGCAAAATACCCGAGGATAGCGCGCCGAGGAAGAAATATTTCAGCCCCGCTTCAGCGCTGAGGCGGTCGTCGCGGTGAAAAGAAGCCAACACATATAAAGACAGGCTTTGCAATTCCAGCGATACATACAGGCCAAGAAAATCCTGGGCCGAGACCATGCCGAACATGCCAATAGTGGCCAGCAGAATAATCAGCGGATATTCGAATTTCGCGGCATTGCGGCGGGTGAAATAAGGAATAGACAAAGCCAGTGCCAGAAACGCGCCCGCGCCGATCATGCATTTGAAGGCAAGCGCCAGATTATCCTGGATAAACATGCGGTCGAACGCCATGGTGATGCCGGTATATTTGCGCACTGCCAGAATCAGAGAAAAAACGATCGCCAGCATGGCCACATAAAACCAGCCCGTAGCCGTCGACGGCTTGGAAAACGCGCCCAAGATCACGACCACAAGCGCTGCGAACGCAAGAAAGATTTCGGCGATGGCGGGCAGGAATAAGGCAAGATTCATAAGTAAGGTTCCCGTTTACGGCGCAAGGCGCGCGATGACCTGGTGAATGGCAGGCTGCATCGGCTTGAGGAAAGTGGTCGGATAAATGCCCATCCAGAAGACCAGGATGACGAGTGGTACAAAGATCAGAATTTCACGCCAGGACAGATCGGTCATGGCTTTGACATCGTCTTTGTCCAGGACGCCAAAGATGACTTTCCGGTACAGCCACAACATATAACACGCGCCCAAAATCAGGCCTGATGTCGCCAGTGTGGCATACATCGTATTGGCGCGGAACGCACCCAGCAGGGAAAGGAATTCGCCGACGAAACCGCCCGTCCCCGGCAAGCCGACCGAGGCCAGCGTGAACAGCATAAAGACCACGGCATAGCGCGGCATATTATTGACCAGCCCGCCATAACGGCCAAGGTCACGCGTATGCAGGCGGTCATAAACCACCCCGACGCAAAGAAACAAGGCGGCCGAGACAATCCCGTGCGACAGCATCTGGAACATCGCGCCATCGATGCCTTGCTGGTTAAACGAAAACAATCCAAGCGTCACATACCCCATATGCGCCACCGAGGAATAAGCGATCATCTTTTTCATGTCTGTCTGGGCCAGCGCCACCAGCGAGGTATAGATAATGGCAATTACGCTGAGCGCCATGACGATGGGGGCGTACTGGATCGAAGCGTCAGGCAGCATCGGCAAAGAGAAACGCAGGAACCCATAGCCGCCCATTTTAAGGAGGACACCAGCAAGGATAACCGAACCCGCAGTCGGCGCTTCGACGTGGGCATCGGGCAGCCAGGTATGGACCGGCCACATCGGCATCTTGACGGCAAAGGAAATAAAGAAGGCCCACCACAGCCAGAGCTGGATATTGCCCGGGATATCGGCATTCATCAGCACGGTAATGTCGGTGGTTTTCGTTTGCAGATACAGCGCGATCAACGCGACCAGCATCAGGACGGAACCCAGCAGCGTATACAAAAAGAATTTAAACGAGGCATAAACCCGGCGCGGCCCGCCCCAGACGCCGATCAGGATAAACATCGGGATCAACAGGCCTTCGAAAAACACATAGAACAGGATGGTATCCAGCGACACAAAAGCGCCGATCATCATCGTTTCCAAAAGCAGAAACGCCATCAGATATTCCTTGAGCCGGTGCTGGATGCTGTCCCAGGAACAGGCAATACAGATCGGCATCAGGAAAGTGGAAAGCAGGACAAGCCAAAGCGAAATACCATCAATCCCGACATGGTAATTCAGGCCCAATGACGGCCACCAGGGGGCGTTTTCGACGAACTGGAAACCGGTTTGCGCCGTGTCGAAATCCTTTAACAGGAACAAGGACGCGGCGAAATTGACAACCGTCAGTCCAAGTGTGAAATATTTAGCAAAACGCAGCTGGCAATCGCTTTTCATCGGATGCAGCGCAAGGCAAACAATGCCTAAGATCGGCAGGAAAACCAGAAAGGAAATCAGCGGCCAGTGGTTCATGACCAATACGTCCATAATAAGAAGCCAAGGAAAAGCACCACGCCCGCGACCATGATAGAGGCATAGTTAAAGATGAAACCGGTCTGGAAACGGCTGAAGCGGCGCGAGGTCCGCTCGCTGAAGGCGGCAACGCCATCGGGCCCAATGCCGTCGATGAACTGTTTATCGCTGCCGGAGAAAAAGCTGCCCAGGCGCCAGGCGGGATGGACGAACAGCTTGTTGTACAGTTCGTCGATATAAAACTTATGCAGCGAAAGGCGATAAAGGAGCGCAAATTTGTGCGCAATCTTGCCTGGAATATCGCGGCGGCGGCCATACAGGAAAATCCCCAAAACGATGCCGATCACACCCATGACGGTCGGCAGATAAGCAGCCCAATGCGGCCCTTCATGGGCGCGGTGGATGATATCGTGTTCGCCGATGACAAGGCTGTTGCCCCAGAACTCAAAACGGTCTTCGCCAATGAAATAATCATGGCCCCACCAGCCAGCGAATAACGCCCCGGCGGCCAGTATTAGTAACGGCATCCACATGATTTTCGGTGCTTCATGCGCATGATCAAAAGTATGGTGATCCATGCGCGGTGTGCCATGGAATGTCAGCCATAATAAACGCCAGGAATAAAACGCCGTCATAAACGCGGCAACGATTCCGGCCCAATAGGCAAACTGGCCGATGCCGGGCCCTGCGGCATAGGTGGCTTCCAGAATCATATCCTTGGAATAATAGCCCGCGAAAAACGGGATCCCGGCCAAGGCCAGGTTGCCAATCCACATATAAGCGTAAGTGATCGGAATTTTCTTCCAGACGCCGCCCATATGCCGCATATCCTGTTCATGATGCAAGGCATGAATGACTGACCCTGCGCCCAAAAACAGCAGCGCCTTGAAAAACGCATGGGTCATTAAATGGAAGACAGCCGCGCCATACGCACCGACGCCCAAAGCCATGAACATATAACCCAGTTGCGACATGGTGGAATAAGCGATGACGCGCTTGATATCGGTTTGCGTCAATGCCATGAAAGCGGCGGACAAGGCCGTCAGAGCGCCCAAGATTGTAACAAAAGCCAGCGTATCCGGCGCCGCTTCGAACATCGGCGACAGGCGCGCCACCATAAAGACCCCTGCCGTTACCATCGTTGCGGCGTGAATTAATGCCGAAACCGGCGTCGGTCCCTCCATCGCATCGGGCAGCCAGGTATGCAAACCCAACTGCGCCGACTTGCCCATCGCGCCGATGAACAGCAAAAATGTTGCAAGGGTCAATGCGTGGAAAGAATGGCCCCAGAAGATGAACTGCATATCGGCCAGATCGGGCAGTTTCGCGAAAATCGCTTCGAACTGGACCGAACCGGTGATCCAGAACGTCAGCATGATGCCAAGTTCAAAACCGAAATCGCCCACGCGGTTGACGATAAACGCCTTCATCGCCGCTGCATTGGCGGAATTTTTGTGGTGCCAGAAACCGATCAGCAAATAAGACGCAAGCCCAACCCCTTCCCAGCCAAAAAACATCTGCAGCAAATTATCGGAGGTCACCAGCATCAGCATGGCAAAAGTGAACAGGCTGAGATAGCTCATAAAGCGCGAGATATGCTGGTCTTCATGCATATACCCTAGGGAATAGAGATGCACCACGGCGGACACCACCGTCACCACGACCAGCATCACGGCGGTCAGCGTGTCGATACGGATGCCCCAATCCATCGTGAAATCACCCGAGGTAATCCAGGTCAAAAGCGGCTGGGTAATTACGGCATGGTCTAGCGCCACGCGGGAAAACAGGATCACTGAACAGACGGCGGCAGCGATAACGGCCAGGCAGGTAATGGCTTGCGCGGCTTTTGCGCCGATCAAACGGTGGCCGAACCCGGCAATGGCCGAGGCGATAAGGGGAAGAAATACGACGGCAGCGCCTAAAGACATGGTTCTTATCCCTTCATCTCGCTGCCGGTTTCGACCTCGATCGACCCAAAATTGCGGAAGAACGTAACCAGGATCGACAAGCCGATAGCCGATTCCGCCGCAGCGACCGTGAGCACGAACAAAGTGAAAACCTGGCCGGTCGTATCCTGCAAAAAGGCGGAAAACGCCACGAAATTCAGGTTGACGGCCAGCAGGATCAATTCAACCGCCATCAGCATGATGATAATATTCTTGCGGTTTAAAAACAACCCGAACACGCCGATGGTAAATAATGCCGCAGACAGGATCAAGATATGCGGCAGGCCGACAGAACTCATCATAATTCAACTCCTTTGCCGGATTCGACATGGATGATACCCATGGATTCCGATGGGCGGCGCGTGACCTGGGCATTATTATTCTGGCGGCGGATGCCGCTGCGCAGGCGCAGGGTAAGGGTGATGGCCCCGATCATCGCCACCAGCAGGATCAGGCCCGAAACCTGGAACGGATAGAGGTAATTGGTATAAAGGATATTGCCCAGAGCCTGGGCGGAACCGATGGACTGGCCGTCCATTGCCTGGAACAGGGCATTGTCGCGCGCGCCCTCGGCCGAAGTCCAGGATTTGAAAACCAGGACCAGCTCGGCCAGCAAGGCCGCCCCGACCACCGTCCCGGCCATAAGATGCTTGCGCCGCAGATCGACGCGTTTGACCGCCGCGATATCCAGCATCATGACGACAAACAGGAACAAAACCGCCACTGCCCCGACATAAACAATCACCAGCAGCATGGCCACATATTCCGCGCCCAGCAGCACAAAAATCCCCGCCGCATTGAAAAACGCCAGAATCAGGAACAGCACCGAATGCACTGCATTGCGCGCGCCGATCACCACCATCGCGCTGAGCAGCAGGATGGTGGCGAAGACGTAAAACAGGATATCGGCGATAATCATGAAGGACTCAAAAGGCAAAGCCGTTAAGAAAGACGGCCTTAGCATAGCGGTTTGGCGGATGCTGGCAAGTACTCGCGTCCTTAGGCCTCTGTATATTTCTACAATTTTGGATTTACATTTACTTTCAATGTATGTAAATATAGCCGCATGTACAAAAGCAGCTTTAAAACCCTCATTACCGATTACGGTCAAACTGTCGAACAGCTGGCCAAAGTGTCGCTTTATCCCTATTCGGGCAAAGCGGTGGAAACCGATTATATCTACGAGGCCGAAACGGCATGCCAAAGCGCTCCGGCCCTTATCAAGCTTCGCGAAAATGATCTTGCTCTGTACCATCGGGGAAAAAGCTGCGGATTGAACAGCTATATCCAGGAATGCCGCAAGGCATCTCTGATAGACTTCATCCAGGCATCGCAGGTAGAGGTCACAGTATTATCCGACCAGGCTTTCAGCAAAATCAAAAATGATCTTGGTCCACCGCATTACACCGTACATAAAAACCGTCAAATCTTTAAAAGTCCCGGCGATGAAAATATTCGCGCCTGTCTTGACGTATTTGATAACGGAAAAGCCTATATGGAAGTACAAATCCAATATGCAACCCGTGAGGCAGCGGCCAAAACAAATGCCCGCCTGATGGAACATATAGCTTTATTAAATATCAATGCTGGCGACCTGGTCACCCTGCCCTATTACAAGCTGGCCGGAAACCACCCGATGCCGAAGCAGTAAACTATTCCTTCGCCCCATCAATCTTATAATACTTCTCACCCAACTTAATCTTCTCGCGGCTTTGCGAGGTGCGCCAGGCATTGGTGTCGCGCAGGGAATAGATGCAGCCGCAATATTCCTGTTGATAGAATTCCTCGCGCTTGGAAATTTCGATCATGCGGGCACCGCCGCCGCCTTTGCGCCAGTTGTAATCCCAGTATTTCACATCCGGATAGCGCGCCGCAGCGCGGTGGCCGCAGCCATTGATCTGCTCCATGTCTTTCCAGCGCGAGATGCCCAGGCATGAGACAAACGTCTTGAACCCGTGCTCATGTGCATAAAGGGCGGTGCGTTCGAAACGCATGTCGAAACATTCGGTGCAGCGTATGCCGCGTTCGGGTTCCATCTCCATCCCCTTGACCCGCGCGAACCAGTTTTCCGTGTCGTAATCGGCGTCAATGATGGGAATGCCCATTTTCTCGGCAAAGCGGATATTTTCTTCCTTGCGGATTTCGTATTCTTTTTTGGGGTGGATATTGGGATTGTAGAAATAGATGGTGATATTCAGCCCCGATTTCACCATCGCCTCCATCACCTCCCCGCTGCACGGCGCGCAACAGGAATGCAGTAACACCTTCTCTCCCCCTTCGGGGATGGGAATATGGATGCGGGAGTCGAGGGTTGGGGAGGTGTAGGTCATGAGTACATACGGATTTTATCATATAATTTTTGTATCTCTAACTTTAATGCTTTTGGGTCATATAAATTTAAATTAGAGATTTTCTCATGTGCATAAGCATTCATTGCTCTTTGAGTCGTTAAACTACGAAAATATTTATCTTCTAAAAGATTATGCAATGCACTGACTAAGGTTTTATTTTTTTTCTCTTTATCTTCCTGTAATTTTTTAGAAATATCATCGTTTTGATTTTCGTAGGTTTCAACTGCGTCTATGAAGCATTCAACATATTCTGCCCACCATTCAGATTTAATAAAAAAAATTAAGCCTTCGTTTGAAAGGGATGAAAATAACTTAAAAATTCCTGCCTGACCGATTTTGTCTTTAAATTTTTTTAATTTGGGTTGTATATTACAAAGGTCTAATTCATTTGAATCTTCTTCTACGGAATCGCTATTTGAGTCAATTATAAAATTCTCTTCTTCAAGAGTATTTGCTGCTATAAAAACAGCTTTCACATCTAAGACCTTAAGGGCTGCGATATATCCATTAAAGTCTCCATCAAAAACAATTTGGTTTGAACTATCTTCATCGAATTCCATATGTACAAAAATTGGATACAATTTTGCATTAACTAATTGAGTTTTTAATTCGTTAATTTTCATACTAAACCTTATCTATACGGCCCGTCCGTCATGATATTCTGCTGCAACTGCGCTTCCCATCTGTCGCCATTGGCCAGCAATTTGTCCTTGTTGTAATACAATTCCTCGCGCGTTTCGGTCGAGAATTCCAGGTTCGGCCCCTGTACGACCGCATCGACGGGACAGGCTTCCTGGCACAAGCCGCAATAGATGCATTTGGTCATGTCGATGTCGTAACGCGTGGTGCGGCGCGAGCCGTCTTCGCGCGGTTCGGATTCGATGGTGATGGCCAAAGCGGGACAGACCGCCTCGCATAATTTACAGGCGATACAGCGTTCTTCGCCATTGGCATAGCGGCGCAAGGCGTGCTCGCCCCGGAAACGGGGCGAAAGCGGCGTTTTTTCAAAGGGGTAGTTGATGGTGACACGCGGCTTGAACATGTATTTAAAGGTCATGTAGAACCCTTTGATGAGTTCAAGCAACAGGAACTGGCGGGCGGCGCGGACGAACATTATTTCACCCCATCGGCGATATTTGGCAGGTTACCGGTATAAAGCAGGATACCGGCGATAAAAACAACATAGAAAACCGAAAACGGCAGAAAGATCTTCCAGCCCAGACGCATCAACTGGTCATAGCGGAAGCGCGGCAAAGTGCCCCGTGACCAAATGAAACAGAACAGCACCAGACAGATTTTCAGCACAAACCAGACAAAAGGATGCAACCAGTTCCACCCCGCCCATTCCAGGCCGAAAGGCGGGTTCCAGCCGCCCAGGAACAAAATCGTGGCCATGGCCGACATCAGGATCATGTTCATATATTCGCCCAGGAAAAACAGGGCAAAAGTCATCGAGGAATATTCCACGTTATAGCCGCCGACAATCTCGGACTCGCCCTCGGGCAGGTCGAATGGGGAACGGTTCGTCTCGGCCAGGGCCGAAATGAAAAAGATGATCAGCATGGGGAAAAGCAAAATGGTCATCCACCAGGGCCGGTGCATCTCCACGATATCGGTCAGGCGGAAACTGCCGACGCACAGAATGACACAGATGATGACCAGGCCGATCGAGACTTCGTACGACACCATCTGTGCCGCCGAGCGCAGCCCACCCAGGAACGCATAGCGCGAATTGGAGGCCCAGCCGGCCATAAGAATGCCGTAAACGCCCAGCGAGGAAATCGCGAACAGGTACAAAACCCCGACATTGATATCGGCCAGAACCCAGCCTGGTGCAAAGGGAATCACCGCCCAGGCCACCAGCGCCATGGAAAAGGTCAGCATCGGTGCCAAAAGAAAAAGCATTTTATTGGCGCCTGAGGGAATAATTGTCTCTTTGCTCAACAGCTTGATCCCGTCTGCAATGGGCTGGAGCAGGCCGAACGGCCCCACCGTCATCGGCCCCTGGCGCAACTGCATCGCGGCCAGCACTTTACGCTCGGCATAAGTCAGATACGCCATGGCCAGAATGAGGGGCACGGCAATCAGCAGGATTTTGCCAAGAATAATGAACAGGGGGAAAAGGTAATCTGTCCAAAATTCAGTCATTATAAAGGCCTGTGAAACCACGGGGAAAAAGAAAGAGATTTAGGGAATATAGCGCCTTATTTCGGCCTTGATAAGCCTCTTTGGGGCCGAAATGGGATGCCCTCAGTCTTTATATTTAACCACACTGATCTTGCCACTTGACTCCATGGCGGCGGTTTTGACTTGGGCGATGTCTTCTATGCCCTGCAGGCGCAGTTGTTCCATCAACTCGTCCTTGGTGATCATCTCCGACCGCATATTGCGCCGAAGCATCACCCCGCTGCGCACGATACAGACCTGGGACGGCGACAAAAGTTTTTGCAGCCACTCCATCCGGTAAGAGGCCCAGTTAATAGCAAAATCCCAAAAGAGAATGGTCGAAATCAGCAAGATTCCGTTACTGATCGAGTTATATTCCCCCGCCATGGCATTCTGGATCGCATCGGCCAAAAGCACGACGACCAGCATGTCGGACAACCCCACATCCCCTGCGCCGCGCTTGTTCAGGCGCATCAGGGACAAGCAGGGCGAAATAGACGATCGTGCCCCGGATGATCGTTTCCATGAAAGGAATGTCGAATTTGAACAGGTCTGCCCAGTCGATGTTCATTTTGCTTGATTCCCTTCACATAACTTGGTATTTTATATTATAAACGTTGATAAGGAATATTCAAATGGCAAATGAAGATATAAATTTTGAAGGTCCTTTGGACAACGCCTTCAGAAAGGTAAAAGACAAAATTGGCTTTGTGCCTTTAATGCCGAATTATACCTTTAAAGATTTGGATGGTCCGGCGTTAGCCATAGGCAAAAATATCATGCCCACAGCAGCTGCGATGAATTTTTATTATTTTTTTGAGGAGAGCGTTCAGAATGTAACGCCAATATTTGGTATTAAAGAAGTACATGACTATGTTGATACATTACCTGCATCGGTTAGAGACCCCCTGAAATATCAAGGGTCTGACTTTTTCGGTGCGCCGGTATACTCGGCCATATATGGCACGATGGCTATGGAACCCCTCCGTATTGCTGCCAACTTAATTGCTCCTAATAGCAAAGCCACAAAATTTATAGAAAACAATTACCTAAACTTACGTAACGGTGTCGGTTTTGGCGCACTGGTTTATCATGAAGTCGATCAGGCTTTGGATATAAAAAAAGGTTCTCTCATGGATAATCTTGATGTCAAAGATATCGGCGCTTATGCCTTGGGAATCGCCGCATTTTGCTATGCGCCGAAAATGGCCTATTCTTTTTACAAAGGAACGAAACAGCTTTTTGAGCGGGCCAAAAAATCGCTTTTGCCCACAACGCAAGATAAAGCGGAACAACAGCTTCACATGAAATTATAATTTACTGGCTTATAACTGTACGCTTCGGAAACCCGTTTTTAGGCGGATTTAGAGGAGATGGCGGATACCAATAAGGGTTATCCTTGCCAAGGAACTTGCCAATAATACGTTCGACCTGTCCGTCTTCGATCAATTCGTTCATTCCGCCATCGATAAGATTTTTCAAACGGTCATCTCCCAAGGGCAACATGAAAGCGCCGCTGCAAAAGCGGACAGGATCGCCTACCTTTTTAATTTGTCCAGGATTTGCTTTATCAAAGTTTTGAATGGAAAGACCTGTGTTAAAGGTCACATCGGCTTTTTTGGAAAGGATAGACATGAATATATCCGATTCCGGATTTAATTCGCCTGCATCGAATGTCTTGGCCTGCGGGAAGTAATCATTTGCGGCAAATTCAAAAATACTGCCACGTAAAATTACCATTTTAGTATCCGGCGTATTAGCCTTGCTTAAATCATTATCATAGCGGTGATCGTCCGCGCGAGTCATTAAATAAACAGGCTCGTGCAGAAAAGGAATTGAATAATAAGCCGCCTTGGTTCGTCTTGCATCGATGCAGACATGGGCGCACATGGCATCAAACCGTTTAGACTGCAGCCCTTGCTCGGCAACACCCCAGCCGCTTTCTTCCGTCCATTCGATTTTCAAGCCAAGTTTTTTTGCCAAGCGCTTCGGCGATTTCATAGCTGAAACCCGCCTTTTTACCTGTTTTGGAATCTATATAAAAACCGGGCGCCCATGTTGCAAAGCCACATCGTAGTGTTTGGGTGCGAACCACGCGAT
>JAQGJA010000178.1 GCA_028290805.1 Alphaproteobacteria bacterium | reverse complement strand
TTGCGCGCCAGACCGAACAGCGCTGGATCTTGCGGATCTTGAGGCATTAAGAAACTATCTGGAACAAACCCGTCCCGCTCATATTGTGCATCTGGCTGCTGAAACCAATGTCGATCTGTGTGAGGTCAAGCCGGAGCACGCCACTGCGGTAAATCTTGCGCCAACCAGGGAACTTGCAGATTATTGCGCAAAAACCGGTGCCAGAATGTTATACGTCTCTTCTTCTAGCGTCTTTGCCGGAAACAGCAAGCACCAGCATTCCGAAACGGATGCGCCGTGCCCTACCAATTTTTATGCGATGACGAAATGGCGCTCTGAAGAATGGATTGCGGAACATTGCCCCGATTACCTGATCATAAGGGCCTCGTGGATGGTAGGAACGACCAGCGGGCCCAATAAGAAATTTGCAGAAAAAATGTCCGGTAGCATTTTTAATAACGTCAAAGAGGTTAAGGCGGTTGATGATTTATTCGGCTCTCTAACCTCGGGTGACCGGTTGGCCGATTTAATCATCCATAACCTCAATAAAACGTCACAGGCCATTATTCATTGCGCCAGCAAAACAATTTGTTCCCGTTATGAAATCGCTAATTATATTAAGGCTTATTTTAACTCGGCCACTATGATCCATCCTGTCGGCTCGGCAGAATTTCCTTTGACGGCTGCACGCGGTTTGTCCGAAGGCCTGGATTCTGATCTGGCGCAGCGGGATTTCGGCTATCAGGCTTTAAGCTGGGAAGAAGAGCTGGAGCATTTTCTTCGCATATTCAAAGCCGATAATTTCCGGCCGATGGAAAAATCACCGGCAAATTCCCGGCTATTATTAGAAGCGTAATCAATTATTTCAGTAAAACAGGTCTTATAGATGTCTATGGTAAAATATATACGTTACTACAAAACCCTCCTCTTTTTTTACAAAAGGCATGGATTAAAGCATACGATATTATTTCTCTATTACAAATTCCTTGAAAGGCGTGCCCGGATAAATAGCGGGCCTGGAATGGCCATGTTCCAGTCTGAAATCGAGGTTTTTGACATCGGTTCTTATAAAAAGGACAATGCTGGATTCACTGCCGAAGTGCCGGAAGAACAGCGAAAGACCATTCCCTTTGTCTGGTATGTGCCCTATTGGACCAATGTCTGGGGCGGAGGGCATCTGACGATTTTCCGTTTTGCACATATGCTGATGGGCATGGGCAACCAGAACATCATCTATATTTATAACAACGCACAACGTGATGCCAAAACACTGGAAGCGGACCTGGCGCTTGCTTTGCCAGGCCATAAACTAAAAGTGATCCTTACGCCCCAGGAAATGCCTGAAAACCATGTGGCTTTTGCCACAACCTGGCAGTCGGCCTATGAGGTGATCAAATATTCCCCCAGGATGAAAAAAATTTATTTCATGCAGGATTACGAAAGCCATTTCTATCCTTTCGGCACGATGAGCCTGCAGGCTAATGCCAGTTATGAATTGGGTTTCCATGGAATCACCGGCGGCACCTGGCTCAAGGAATGCTATGAACTGCATGGCGGCACGGCGAATAATTATATTTTCTCGACGGACCATTCGATATTCTATGCGCGAGAAAACATGGGATCGGAGATAAAAAGGCTATTTTTCTATGGCCGGCCCAGCACCGAACGGCGGGCTTATGAACTTGGTGTGGAAATTTTGCGGCAGATCAATAAACAATATCCGGAAATTGAAATTGTCATTGCCGGCCTGGACGGTCTTAAAACGCTGGATTTTCCGGCAAAGCTTCTTGGAAACCTTACACTGAAAGAAACCGGTGAATTGTACCGCCGCTGTGATGTCGGCATTGCCCTTTCCGCAACCAATCTTTCTTATCTGCCGGTGGAACTTATGGCCTGCGGTGTTCCGGTCATTACCAATAACGGCCCCCAGGTCGAATGGTTTTGCGAGCATATGAAGAACAGTATGGTCTGCGACCCGTTTCCTTCGGCTTTTGTGGATGCTATTACAAAATTGAAAGAGTCGCCTGAATTACGGTTAAGCCTGGCGCAGGGCGGAATTGCCAAAATCGCCGAAACTTCATGGGAAAACGAAGCCCGCAAAATTATGGGTTATGTGCGTGAAGCCTTGGTATAAATACCTGGTTTATAATTTCCTTGAAAGCGGCCCTGATCAAAAGGCGATATCAAGGGCCATTCAAAACCCTGAGTCGTTCGTCCGTTCCGGGATAACCTGCTCCTTTTTTCTTTTGCTTAAATAGATCGTAAGCAATTCAGGGTTGAGGAACAGGGCGATAGCGCCTGCCAGCGTTGTTGAAAACCAGAGACAGAAATGCGTTAATAAGGCGTAGCCTCCTGCTTGGGCTTCGGTGCCGCCGATCAGGACGATGCCGGCAAATGCAGCAAGGTGAAATGGGCCGAAGAAACCGGGGGAAGAGGGCACAATAGTGGAAAGAATGGCGGTCGACATGACAAAAACGGCGACGGCGGGCGTAACGTCAAGGCCAAAGCCGTAGATCATTCCACCGAAATAACCCGCCTCGGCCAGCCATGCACCCAATGAAAGCAGCAGTATTTTAGGCAGGTTATCAAAATGAAGCATCGCAGCGATTTCTTTTAAAAGCCAATATAGATGGCCGTTCAGGGCCGCAAGGCGTGGAAACCCCCGTTTCTCGAAAGCAGCCGAAAGAAAAAGGCAAAGCCGGGCAATGATTTTATTGAACACAATTAAAATGCTGATGGCCAATATCACCATTGTGCCAACAATGCCTATCAGCTCCATCATCCAGGAAGGAATAGTGCTTAAACGGATAATAGATAGGGAAATTACAAGTAACAGCATAAGAAAAAACAGGTCGATTAGTCTTTCCAGTATCAAGCTTGCGGCCGATGTCGTGCGGCTTATGCCGAGATGAACGGGGAAGATGAAAGCGCGAATGAAATCCCCGGCACGCAAAGGAAGAATATTATTCAAGGCCATGGAGCCGAAAAAGAACGTCGCACAGCTGGTTTCTGTTACCATCGCGCCCGACATTCGTAACATTGTCGTCCAACGTTTTATCTTTAAAGCATAGTCTAGGAACAGGATAAAAACCGAAGGGATAACC
>JAQGJA010000096.1 GCA_028290805.1 Alphaproteobacteria bacterium | reverse complement strand
CGCATGATCATGGCGCGCGAGGATATCAACCTCACGGCCAATGAAGCCTTTCGCCTCGCCGGTGATCTGGCGCGTTTCCTGGACCGTGCCCATACGGAACAGATCGACCTGGAAGGCCTGGATAATTTAGTCACTGGCGACCTGGCCGAACACTGGCAGATTACCAAGAAATTCCTGGAAATCGTCACCGATGCCTGGCCCGTTATCCTGGCCGAACGCAGCCAGTCGGACCCAGCCGAACGGCGCAATATCGTCTTTCAGAAAAAGATCGAATCCCTGCGCGACAACCCGCCTCAGCACCGCATTATTGCAGCAGGCTCCACCGGTTCCATTCCATCCACGGCGCGTCTTTTGGATGTCATCGCGCGCCTGCCGAACGGCAGCGTCGTGCTGCCCGGGATTGATCCGAATATCGACGATAAATTATGGGACGCCATTGATGACATGCATCCCTATCATTACCAGAAACGCCTGATCAACCTGATGGATATCGACCGCAAATCGGTCAAACTTTGGCCCGGTTCGACCGATGGCCGGCTGAACGAAATATTGCCGCGCAAATGGCAAAAAGAAAACCAGCGCGAAAAACTCAAAATCGCGCATTTCGCCCTGCAGCCCCAGGGGATTTTCGATCTCTCCGATGCGGTGATAGACGGCAGCCATCTGCACAACCTGGATTTCATCATCGGCGAACAGCCTTTGCATGAAGCCAAAATTATCGCCCTGGCTTTGCGCGATGCCCTGAACACGCCGGAACAAACCGCGATGGTCGTCACCCCCGACCGCATCCTGGCCCAGCATATTCAACAGGAAATGCTGCGCTGGAATATCGAGGTGAATGATTCCGGCGGGCAGAAATTATCCGAAACGCCGATTGGCCTGTTTTTAAAACTGATCGCGGGCTTTCCCAATACGTCCTGCCCAGCCACACATATCCTCAGCATATTGCGTCATGGGTTGTTCCGCCTGCATCCGCCCGAAGAAAAACGCGCCGAGGATATCCATGCGCTGGAAACAATCCTGCGCCAGCAATTTTTGCCCGCCGGCGGTTTGCAGGAATTCTGCAAGACCTATGAGAACCCGCTTCTGCATGAAACATTGTCCATCGTCGAACCCTTCATTATCGATGGTACGCGGCCTTTATGCGAATGGCTGGAAGTGCATATCAAAGCCGCCGAGGCCTTGGCCACCACACCCAATTTGAATGGTGCGGAAATCCTGTGGAAATTCGAAGACGGCGAAGCGGCTTCACAATTATTTTATAAACTGCATGAAGCCTCCCTAAGCAATCCGCTTGCGATGAGTTCCGCCGATTACGCCTATTTCATTTCAAGCGCCATGGAACAGATCGTCGTGCGCCCGCGTTTCGGCGTGCATCCAAGGCTGCGCATTCTTTCCCCCATCGAAGCGCGCCTGCAGGATGCCGATATCATCATCCTGGCTGGACTGAATGAAGGCGTCTGGCCCGCGCCCGTCGCAGCCGATGCGTGGCTCTCGCGCCCGATGCAGCAGGAGATGGGTTTTGCCTCCCCCGACCGGCGCATCGGTCAATCGGCGCTGGATTTCATGCTGTTATTCTGCGCCCCGCGGGTAATAATGACCTGGTCAAAAAAACGCGAGGGGGTCCAGGCGCATGCCTCACGTTGGCTGCAACAGGTTTTTGCGGTGATGAACAAAAACAACTGCCTGCCTGTCTTCGATGCCTCGCCTTATTATCACTGGGCGAAAATATGGGACGAGCCAACAAAACTCGCCCCGCTGCCCGCGCCGTCTTTCGCCCCTCCCCTTGCTCAGCGCCCGCGCAAATTATCAGTCACCGCCATCGGCACGCTGCAGAATGATCCTTATTCTTTATATGCGCAGCGCATTTTAAAATTACAGCCTTCCGAATTGCTGGACCGCCAGCCCGACCCGCGCGACTGGGGCACGGCGGCCCATGCCATACTGGAAGATTTTTTCCGCGAGGACGGATTTTTGCAAGCCGATCCTGCCGCTTATTTCGACCACATCGCCGCGCGAAAAATAAACCCCTATCCGCTGAACCAGGCCCAGCAAAAAGCCTGGTACGGCAAGATCGCCGTGATCCGCGACTGGCTGCTGGCCAATGAACAGGGCAATGAGGCGCGCGTTTTTACCGAAAGCAATCTGTCGATGAAACTGAAACTGGCCGACGGCACCTCGTTTCAATTGACGGGCCGCGCCGACCGCTTGGATGTCATGGGGGATAGGCTGACCATCACCGATTACAAAACCGGCGTGCCGCCTGGCGACAATAAAATTAAAAAAGGTCTTTTTCCGCAAATGCCCTTGCTTGGGCTGCTTGCGCAACATACCGCCGGATTACAGGCAAAAGAAATCAATCTGCGCTATATCAAGCTGAACGGCAAAATCGCCCGGCCCGCCGATATCCGCCCCTAGAAAAATCCAGAAGAATTGATCGACATCAACCGCGATATATTACATGATTTACTTGCGCATTTTTATACGCAGAAAACCGAATATCACGCCCGCGTCCTGAAGGATTACGATACCTACGCCCATCTGAAACGCGTCGCCGAATGGGCGGCTTTGGATGAAGACGACGATGGCGGAGACGAGGCATGAGCAACAAACCCACGCCCCAGCAACAGGATGCGTCCCACCCCGGCCATTCCGTCTGGGTTTCGGCATCGGCAGGTACGGGCAAAACGCGGGTGCTGGTCAACCGCATGCTGCGCTTATTATTGGAAGGCAATCGGCCCGAAAAATTATTGTGCATCACCTTTACCAAAGCCGCGGCTGCCGAAGTATTGCAGCGCATCCAGGAAATCGTCCTGCACTGGTCCGTTTTGAATGAAGGAAAACTGAAAGAGGATTTGGAAAACCTACTGGACCGGCCGCCGCGTTCCGAAGAAATCCAGCGCTCGCGCCGCTTGCTGCCCATTATCCTGCAATCGCCTGGCGGGATGAAGATCATGACCATCCATGCGTTTTGCCAATCCGTCCTTTCGCGTTTCCCATTAGAAGCCAATGTCACGCCCGGCTTTGCCATCGCCGATGATTCGCAAAGCCAGCTTTTGCTGAATCAGGCAAAATTCCAGCTGCTGGATGAAACACGGGAGCATACCAACCCGGAATTATTTAATGATCTGGCGCGGTTTTTCGACCGTGTCGATGAAAAGAACCAGAACAACCTTATTCAAAGCGTGTTGCTGAAACGCTATCGCCTCAAGGAATTGATGGAAAAACATGGCGGCGATGTGCATGCCGTAAAAGAAACGATCTGTCATACAACGGGAATAACCGTTAATCAGTTGACCGCTAACCGCGAAGAAGGTTTTGCCAATTCTATCTCGCGTGAAATGTTACGCCAAATTATTCCCGAACTGTTCAAGGGCACGGGCGTCAACCCCGGCAAACGCGCGGAGAAAATACAGGCCTGGATCGGAAACCCTGAAGCTTCAGCCTTGCAATATACCGAAATATATCTAACCCAGGAGAGCAAAATCCATCACCATTTGCTTGCAGGACTTGGCAAGGCGCCGGGCTGGGTTATTGAATTTTTGACCAGTGAAGCCCAGCGTTGTTTCGACTATATCCAGACGCAAAATAAAATCGATCTG